>JBOFLR010000431.1:0-1779 GCA_051657965.1 Dermatophilaceae bacterium | reverse complement strand
CCGATCTCACCGTCAACGTCGTCGGCAAGCAGTGGAGCTGGGACTTCAACTACGTCGACGACGACGTGCACGAGGTGGGCACGCAGGCCATCCTCACCGGCGAGCCGGGTGCGAAGGAGACCATGCCGACGCTCTACCTGCCGGTCGGCGAGCGGGTCGAATTCGTGCTGACCTCGCGCGACGTCATCCACTCCTTCTGGGTCCCGGCGTTCCTCCAGAAGATGGACACCATTCCGGGCCGGGTGAACCGCTTCCAGGTGGTCACGACCCAGCAGGGCGAGTTCAACGGACTGTGCGCCGAGCTGTGCGGCGCCTATCACTCGCAGATGTTGTTCAACGTCAAGGTCGTCCCGCGGGCCGAGTACGAGGCGCACATCGCCGAGCTCAGGGCAAAGGGTCAGAGCGGTCTGCTCAACAACGACCTCAACCGTGAACAACTGATGGACGACCAGATCGCGAACGACACGGTCGACGGAGGGAACCGAGGATGAGCGCGGCCACCGAATCGACGATGTTCCGCGAGACGGCGGCGCCGGCTCGTCCACGCCGCCTCGCCCCGGGCGCCACGGTGGTCAAGTGGATGACGACCACCGACCACAAGGTCATCGGCAACCTCTACTTCATCACCTCGTTCATCTGGTTCGTCCTGGCCGGTGTGATGGCGCTGGTCATCCGGGCCGAGCTGGCCAGTCCTGGGCAGCAGATCGTCGACAACCCCGATCAGTACAACCAGATGTTCACCATGCACGGCACCATCATGCTGCTGCTGTTCGCGACGCCATTGTTCGCCGGGTTTGCGAACGCGCTGATGCCGCTACAGATCGGCGCTCCCGATGTCGCCTTCCCTCGGCTGAACATGTTCGCCTACTGGCTCTATCTCTTCGGCGGGCTGATCGCCGGGGCGGGGTTCCTCACCCCGGGCGGAGCCGCCGCGTTCGGGTGGTTCGCGTACGCTCCACTCTCCGACGACGTCTACAGCCCCGGGATCGGCGGCGACCTGTGGGTCTTCGGTCTCGCTCTCGGCGGGTTCGGCACCATTCTCGGCGCGGTCAACTTCATCACCACCATCCTGTGCATGCGCGCCCCCGGGATGACGATGTTCCGGGTGCCGATCTTCACCTGGACGGTGCTCATCACGTCGATCCTCGTGCTCATCGCATTTCCGGCCCTGGCTGCCGCGCTGTTCGCGTTGGGCGCCGATCGCCGCTTCGGTGCGCACGTCTTCGACCCGGAGAACGGTGGCGCGCTGCTCTGGCAGCACATCTTCTGGTTCTTCGGGCATCCCGAGGTGTACATCATCGCCCTGCCGTTCTTCGGCATCATCTCCGAGGTCCTGCCGGTCTTCTCCCGCAAGCCGATCTTCGGGTACAAGACGCTGGTGTACGCCACCATCGCCATCGCGGCGCTCTCGGTGTCGGTGTGGGCCCACCACATGTACGCCACGGGGCAGGTGCTGCTGCCGTTCTTCGCGGTGATGACGATGCTGATCGCCGTGCCGACGGGCGTGAAGTTCTTCAACTGGATCGGCACGATGTGGGGCGGCAAGCTCGACTTCTCGACGCCCATGCTCTGGGCGCTCGGCTTCCTCGTCACCTTCTTGCTCGGTGGGCTCACCGGCATCATCCTCGCCAGTCCGCCGCTCGACTTCCACCTGTCCGACAGCTACTTCGTCGTCGCGCACTTCCACTACGTCGTCTTCGGCACGGTGGTGTTCGCCATGTTCGCCGGCTTCTACTTCTGGTGGCCTAAACTCACCGGCCGCATGCTCGACGAGAAGCT
>JBOFLR010000430.1:0-7899 GCA_051657965.1 Dermatophilaceae bacterium | reverse complement strand
CCGAGCAGGGGTCGCGGTACGCGCAGAACATCGTCGCCGAGCACTCGTCGAACCCGCGCATGCTCATCGTCCACGAGGTCATGGGCCGGGGCTGCGGCTGGCTCACCGCCGCCACCGCGCAGGCGTACCACGCGTGGGTAGCCGAGCAGCAGTACGTGCCCGCGATCGGCAACGACCCGCGGCGCTGGGACGTGCACGCCGTCTTCGTGCCCGAGCGGCCGATCGACGTGGCGGGCGAGGCGGCCCGGTTGCGCGGTGTGATGGACGAGCTGGGCTGCGTGAACATCTTCCTCAGCGAGGGAGCCGGCGTCGCCGAGGTCGTCGCCGAGCTCGAGGCGGCCGGCCAGCACGTCCCCCGCGACCCCTTCGGCCACGTGCAGCTCGACAAGGTCAACCCCGGCGCCTGGTTCGCCAAGCAGTTCGCCGAGCTGCTCGGCGCCGAGAAGACGATGGTGCAGAAGTCGGGGTACTTCTCGCGCTCCGCGCCCGCCAACCAGGCCGATCTCGCACTCATCAAGGAGTGCACCGACCTGGCCGTCGACGCGGCGCTGCGCGGCGAGGCGGGCGTCGTCGGTCACGACGAGGAACGCGGTGGCGAGCTACGTGCGGTCGAGTTCCCCCGGATCCGCGGCGGCAAGGCGTTCGATACGGCAGCGCCGTGGTTCACCGGGCTGTTGGAGTCGATCGGGCAGCCATGACCAGGGCAGATCGTCGTCCATGACCAGGCCCGGTCGTCGTCCATGACGAGGGCGGGTCGTCATCCATGACCGACAGCGGGGTGGTCGATGCGTGGTGGGTGTTCCTCGGCATCTACACGGCGCTCTTCGTCGGGCAGCGGCTGGTCCGGGCTCGTCGCTGGCGACCGCCGGAGTGGCCGGATGCCGACTACGGCTGGAAGGTCACCCACCTGCACTGGGTGCCGTTCCACGTGCTCGACGTGGTGTTCGGCGTTCCCGTGGTCATCGGCCTGGCCATCGCGCTGCTCGCCATCTGAGGCGGGCCGAGAGGGTCAGGCTTCGACGGTGACGCCCTTCCAGAAGGCCACCCGGCCGCGGATCTCCTCGGCGGCCTCCTTCGGCTCCGGGTAGTACCACGCGGCGTCGGCGTTCGTCTGCCCACCGACCTCCAGCGACCAGTACGAGGCGGTGCCCTTCCACGGGCAGACCGTGTGGGTGTCGCTCGGCCGCAGCACGTCCTGGTCGACTGCGGCAGCGGGGAAGTAGTGGTTGCCCTCCACGACGACGGTGTCGTCGGACTCGGCCACGACGGTGTCGTTCCAGATCGCGCGCACGGCGGTTCCTCCTGAGGTCGGCGGATGAGACGTCCGGGCAACGCGGCATCCGGCGGCTCTGTTCCGAGAACGGTGTGTCGGCGTTCGGAGGAAGCGCCGCGACCGTTCGTGCCGGGGAAACGGTTGGGGTGAACCGTCCCCTGCGACGGTCACCGCTGACAGCGTCGCACGACCTCACGTCCCGGTCGGGGGTGTCGTCACCCGGTTGCCGGTGGTACGGGCACCACCGGTTACCGGCCACCTCCTCGGGAGGACCGCGCCGTGCCCGCGGGTCAGCGGCGGATCGCCTGCCGCGACCGCGCCCGTCGAGCGGCCCGGGTGTCATGCCCCGCGCCCGGCGCCGCTCGGACGTCAGGGAGCCGCGGGCCGCGGTCGGGGACCACACCGTCGACCACGGTGCCTCGGGGAGAGGACTGCACGGTCAGCTCGCCGCCCGCGGCGCGCACCCGGTCGCGCATGCCGGTGAGCCCGTGCGTCGTCACTGCCGGGCTGACCGTGAACCCCACGCCGTCGTCGGCGACCCGGAACCGGATGGTGCGACGGGCCCCCTCCCAGACCGTGACGCGGATGAGGGTGCCCTGCGAGTGCCGGTCGGCGTTCTGTATCGCCTCGAGACAGCCGAAGTAGACCGCGGCCTCGGCATCGGGGTCGTACCGAGCCACTCCGGAGGTGTCGACCGTGCACGGCAGGGCGGTGCGCCTCGCCGCGGCAGGCAGGGCACCGGCCAGCCCGCGGTCGGCGAGGAGGTTCGGGTAGATGCCGTGGGCGAGGTCGCGCAGGTCCTGCATGGCGGCGTCGAGGTGGGTCTGCAGACCGGCGACGATCGTCTTCGCCCGGGCCGGGTCGGTCTCGCACATCCGGGTCGCTCGGCCGAGCTGGATGGCGAGGGTCGCGAGCCGCTGCTGGGCCCCGTCGTGCAGATCCCGTTCGATGGACCGCCTCGCCTCGACCGCAGCCGCGACCAGCCGCGAACGGGACTCCTCAAGCTCGCGGGTGCGGTCCCACAGGCGCCGCGCGTAGTCGCGCAGGCCGAGCGCGATCACCCCGACGGTGAGCGGGACGAACACCGCGACGAGTAGTGCACGCGACGCCCGGGCCGAGTCGGTGCTCACGTAGTCGGCGCGACCCAGCTCCCCGATCGCGATCAACACGCCGGACACGACGACGGTGGCCGTGACCATCGGGGTGCGCATGCGCGCGGGCAGGTTGTCGGCGACGATGACGAGCGGGATCAGCAGCACGAGCAGGCCCACCGGCGCGATGAACGGTGAGACCCAGGTCGTCACCAGCGCCACGCTCCAGTTCGCGATCACCACCAGCACCGCTGCCTGGTCGGTGAGGTCCCGGGTCGACAGCCACAACCCGACGGCCACGAGCAGGGCCGCGCTGAGCAGCACCCAGAGCGTGGTGCGCATCTGCGGTGAGTCCAGCCCACCCGCGCGCGCCATGGACAACCCGACCACGGCGACGAAGATGGCTGCCAGGTTGATGCTCAGGTACGCACGCAGCCGCTGCTGGCCGGTGCGGGCGAGCTCGGGCCGCCGGATGTGTCGCAGGATGGAGTCGAGGCTCACCGCCAGTTGCCCTCCGCGGCGAGCACCTCCGCACTTGCCCCGCTGTCACCGAGGTAGAGCAGCACCGCCGCCACTCGCCGATGGGTGTGGTCGCCGGCGGGGAGGTCGAGCTTGGTGAAGATCGAGTTGATGTGCTTCTCGACCGCTCGCGACGTCACGTGCAGGGTCCCCGCGATGGCCGAGTTCGACGCTCCGGTCGCGATCAGGCCGAGCACCTCGCGCTCGCGGGCGGTCAGCCGGGCGACCGGGCTGGACTCGAACCGCATCCGATGCCGCATCAGGGCGTCGACGACCTGGGGGTCGATGACACTCTCGCCGCGTCGCACGGCGTCCAGGGCCGCGACCAGCTGGTCGGCATCGGCGACCCGCTCCTTGAGCAGGTAGCCCCGTCCGGTGCTGCCGCCGGACACCAGCTCCAGCGCGCCTTCGGCGTCGGCGTGCTGGCTCAGCACGACCACGCCGAGGCGCGGGTGGGTACGCCGGAAGCGCTCAGCGGCCCGGATGCCCTCGTTGGTGTGGCTCGGCGGCATCCGGATGTCGGCGAGGACCACATCGGGCCTGGCCTCGTCGACCGCGCGGAGCAGCCCGTCGTGGTCGGCCGCCTCGATCACCTCGGTGACGGCCGGATGTTCACTGAGCAGCGCCACCAGACCCTGCCGGAGCAGCGGACTGTCTTCGGCGAGGACGACTCGCATTCCCTGCATGGCGGTCATGGTATTGCCGTTCGACGATGTCGAGACGGGCCTCTCCTCACGGGTTCGGAGCCTGACCCAAGGATGCCGTACGTCCGGGCACGGTCAAACCCCCCACCGGGGCCGGGGACCGGGAATCATGCCCGTCGTGCTCGACCACCTCTTCCTGCATCCCGCAGAGCGCGACAACCCGCACACCCGGATCGACGCCCGGCATCCCCCCGACACGGCGTGGACGACGGGGAACGCCGTCCGGGTGGTCGCCCACGGTGCGCCGTATTTCGCCGAGCTGCACCAGCGGATCGGGGCGATGGGTGAGGGCGACCTGGTCCTGTTCGCCGACTGGCGGGGTGACCCGGACCAGCAGCTCACCGACGAGCCCGGGTCCACGCTGTCCTCGGTGCTGGTGGCGGCGTGCGGCCGGGGCGTCGACGTGCGCGGCCTGCTCTGGCGCTCGCACTGGAAGCGTTTCGGTTTCCATGCCGAGAAGTCGCGGCAGCTCGGTGACGACATCACCGAGGCCGGTGGTCAGTGTCTTCGGGACATGCGGGTCCGGGCCGGGGGGTGCCACCACCAGAAGCTCGTGGTGCTCCGGCACGCCGATGACCCGGTCCGCGACATCGCCTACCTGGGTGGCATCGACCTCTGTCACGGGCGCCGCGACGGCCCTGGACACCACGGGGACCCGCAGCCGGTGGAGATGCCGGCCGTGTTCGGCCCTCGCCCGCCGTGGCACGACGTGCAGGTCGCGGTGCGGGGCCCGGCGGTGTACGACGTCGAGACCGTGTTCCGGGAGCGCTGGGAGGACACCACGCCGTTGACGCTGCATCCGGGTCGGCGGCTGTCGAGCCTGTTCCGCCGCGAGCCGCTCGAGGCCAGGCCGCTGCCTCCGCAGCAGCCGCCGCCGCTCGCGGTCGACGGCGGCCACGAGGCGGTGCAGGTGCTGTGCACGTATCCCGAGATCGCGCCCGTCGGGTACGACTTCGCCCCGGCCGGCGAGCGGAGCATCGCCCACGCGAACACCAAGGCGGTGCAGCGGGCTCGCCGCCTGGTCTACCTCGAGGACCAGTACCTGTGGTCGGAGGAGGTCGGCCGGCACTTCGGCGAGATGCTGCGGGAGAACCGCGAGCTGCGGCTGGTCGCCGTGGTGCCGGTGCACCCCGACGTCGACGGTGCGGTGTCGCTGCCGCCGCAGCTGTACGGCCGCAAGCTCGCCATGGACCTCCTCCTCGACGCCGGCGGCGACCGGGTCTCGATCTACGGCCTCACCAGCCCGGCAGGTTTCCCGGTCTACGTTCACTCCAAGGTCTGCATCGTCGACGATGTCTGGGCCAGCGTCGGCTCGGACAACTTCAACCGGCGGTCGTGGAGCTACGACTCCGAGGTCGCCTGCGCGGTCCAGGACGTCCGGACGGCGGATGACGCGGGGCGGGCTCCGCGTGACGCCTTCCCGCTGCGCCTGCGCCGCGAGCTGGTCGGCGAGCATCTCGGCATCCGCGCCGACGACGTGCCCGATGACCCGGACGAGCTCTGGGACGCGATGGCGGCCGCCGCCGACGCGCTCGACGCCTGGTACGCCGGAGGGGTCGCCCGCGGGGGGCGAGGTGCGCGGGCGCGCCTGCCTCGGCTCGCGGCGCCCCGCAAGGGCACCGCGGTCCGGTGGCGGCATCGCCGGCCGGCAGCCCAGGGTGCTCCCGGTGTGGAGCGTCCGCCCGGCCGGCTGCGCCGGCTCGAGCCGCCCGAGCTGTCCCGCGCCCAGCTGCGCTGGGCTCCGCGGCTCTACGACCTGGCCGACCCCGACGGCACCGTGGGCAAGGACGACCGGCTCTGACCGGTGCCGCGGCGACGCCCCCGGCACCCCCTTCGCGCGGATGACGCCCGCCCCACCGCGCGGATGACGCCCGCCGACCCCCTTCGCGCGGGATCCGGAGCATTGCGCCCACTCAGGTGGCTATAGCGTCCGGAGTGGACGGGATGCACCTGACTCCGCGGGTCGGCGGGTGTGGGATTCTGGCCCCGTGACCGACGCCCCCGCGCCCGCCACGGATTTCCGGCCCGTCATCCTCGGCGGCGACATCACCGCCTACAGCCTGGTGCGCACCTTCCACGCCGCGTACGGCGTGCGGCCGCTGGTGGTCAACATGATCGACGGCGGACCGATCGCGATGAGCCGGGTGTGCGACCACCGGTACGTCCCCGGCCTCGAGGACACCGCCACCTTCGTCGCCGCGCTCGAGCGGGTCGGCCGCGAGCAGGCGGGGGAGGGCCGCCCGACGCTGCTGCTCGTCGCCGCCGGGGACTGGTACGTGCGGATGATCATCGAGAACAAGCACCGTCTGGGGCAGTGGTTCACCATCCCGTACATCGACCGGCCGCTGCTCGACGAGGTCGTGCGCAAGGACCGCTTCTACGAGCTGCTCGACGAGGTGGGGGTGCCGCACCCGGCCACGGTCGTCGCCGACATGTCCCGCGACGGCGGCGAGGAGCACGACCTGCCGTTCGGTTTCCCCGTGGTGGCCAAGCCGGCCGACAGCGCGCGCTACCACTACGCCACGTTCGCGGGGAAGAAGAAGGTCTACGTCTGCGACACCAGGGAGGAGCTGGATGACGCCCTCGCCTCGGTTCGTGGGTCGAGCTACGACGGTGCCTTCCTGCTCCAGGACTTCGTCCCCGGCGACGACACCAACATGCGCGTGCTCACCTGCTACTCCGACCGACGAGGGAAGGTGCGGTTCGGCGCGGTGGGCCACGTGTTGCTCGAGGAGCACCACCCGCTCGCCATCGGCAACCCGTGCGTCATCATCACCACCGAGATCGACGAGGTGATCGAGCAGGCCCGCCGGTTCCTCGAACGGGTCGGCTACGTCGGGTTCTCCAACTTCGACCTGAAGTACGACCGGCGCACCGGGGAGTACGTGTTCTTCGAGGTGAACGTGCGTCTCGGCCGGTCGAACTTCTACGTCACGGCGGGTGGCGACAACGTCTCGGAGTGGTACGTGCGCGACTGGGTGCGGCACGAGCCTATGGAGGGCCTGACCATCGCTCGTGGCGAGCACCTCTTCGCGTTCGTGCCGAAGTACGTCGTCAAGCACTACGTGCTCGATCCTGCGCTGCGCGACAAGGCGCTCGGGCTGATGCGCGCAGGCCGGGCGAGCGACCCCAACTGGTACGGCCCCGACCTCACCCTGAAGCGTCGTGCCTACAACGTGGCGTACCACGTCAACCAGGTACGCAAGTTCCGCGAGCACTTCGTGGCCCGATGACCGAGGCGGATGACGTGACGCCGGCTCCCGTCCCCGGCACCTCGTCCGCCGCCCGACCCGGGAGCGTCGCGCTCGGCCAGCCGGTCGGGGTGCTGGGCGGCATCGGGCCGGCCGCCACGGTGCACTTCCTGCGCCGCCTGGTCGAGCTCACCGACGCGACCAGCGACCAGGAGCACGTGCGCGCTCTCGTCTGGCAGGACACCTCCGTACCCGACCGCACCGCCGCCGTGCTCGGCACGGGGCCGAGCCCCGAGCCGACGCTCGTCGCCGACGTCGTGGCCCTGGAGCGGGCCGGTGCCCGCTTCGTCGCCATCCCCTGCAACACCGCGGTCGTGTGGATCTCCGCGATGCGCGCGGCCGTCGGCATCGAGGTGCTCGACACCGTCGACGAGACCGTGGCTGCCGCATCCGCGACGGTTCCCGTGCTGCGGCGCCTGGGCGTGCTCGCCACCGACGGCACGCTGCGGGCCGGCACCTATGCCCGGGCCGCGACTGCGCGAGGCATCGAGCTGGTACTACCGTCGGATGACGTGCAGCGCGAGGTCATGGCGGTCATCTACGACGGCGTCAAGGCCGGCAATCCCGTTCCGCGAGAACGGTTCGACACGCTGGTCGAGCATCTGCTCTCCCGCGGGGCGGACGCGGTCGCGCTCGGGTGTACCGAGCTGTCGGTGCTGCACGGTGACCTGGGAGTCGACGATCCGCGGGTCGTCGACTCGATCGACTCGCTGGCGCGCACCGTCATCCGGATGTCGGGTGCCCGCTCGCGCGTCGCGCTCACTCGGGTCACGTAGCGCGGCGCCGCGCCCGGTGCACATCGCGCCCCTGGTCGTCACGAGCATCTCCACCGATTGCCGACCCCGGCTCGTGCTGAGAGGGTGACCGCAGACGCGGGCGGGCCGGCGCCACCGGGGCAGTCGGGCGTGTCGCGTCCGGACGAGGGGAGTGCACCATGTCACGACGACGAATGACCGTCGGCACCGCGCTTGCGGTTGCCTGTGTGGTCGGCGTCCCGACGGGCGCCGCCGGTGCCGCGGCGGAGAGCAGCGCCGCGTCATCCGGCCGCCAGGTCGCGGCGG
>JBOFLR010000429.1:0-5792 GCA_051657965.1 Dermatophilaceae bacterium | reverse complement strand
CGGCAGGCCGGCTACACCGTCTCCACCGGGTTCGCCGGCACGCCGTTCGTGCTCGACGCGCTGACGCGCACCGGCCACGCGACCGAGGCGCACCGCATGCTCGCCGAGCAGCGTTGCCCGTCCTGGCTCTATCCCGTGTCCATGGGAGCCACGACGGTCTGGGAGCGCTGGGACTCCATGCTCCCCGACGGCACCGTCAACCCGGGGGAGATGACCAGCTTCAACCACTACGCGCTCGGCGCCGTGGCCGACTGGATGCACCGCACCATCGGCGGCATCCGCCCGCTCGAGCCCGGATATCGTCGCGTGCAGGTCGAGCCGTCGCCGGGAGGCGGGGTGACCTGGGCGCGGTCGTCGCTCCGCACGCCCCACGGCATGCTGCGGGTCTCGTGGGAGCTGGGCGACCACGGGGAGACCGTGGTCGCGGTGGACGCGCCACCGGCGGTGGAGGTGGTCATCGGCGAGCGGTCGACGCGCGGGCGACGAGCTGCGGGGTGAACACCACCTGCTCGTGGCGGTGCTCGGGGTTCGAGGTCTCGTCGGCGAGCAGTCGCACCGCGGTGCGGCCGAGGTCGCGTCGCGGCTGCCGGACCGAGGTCAGGGGCACCGCGGCCGCCGCGGCGAACTCGATGTCGTCGTAGCCCACGATCGAGAGCTCAGCGGGTACCTGGACGCCGCGGGCCACGCAGCGTTGCAGTACCCCGAGGGCCACGAGATCGTTGGCGCATACCGCTGCCGTCGGCCGTCGCGCCGGCGGCAGGCTGATCAGACGGTCGGCGGCGGTGCGCCCCTCGTCGACGGTGAGGGCGCCGGTGCTCACCTCGACGAGCGCGTCGTCGGGCAGGCCTGCGGCCCGGATGGCGGACCGTGCGCCGGCCCGTCGTTCCCGGACCTGACCGAGCCGTTCGGGTCCACCGACGAACGCGACGCTCGTGTGACCGAGCTCCAGCAGGTGTTCGACCGCGAGCCGGCCACCGAGCTCGTCGTCGACCGAGACCGAGCAGTGCGTGCCGTGCTCGCGGGTACGGTCGACGAGCACGACGGGGATGCCGCGCTCGGGCAGCACGTCGAGCATCGGGTCGTCGGGGTCGACCGGGGTGACGAGCACGCCGTGCACTCGCTGCTGGGCGAGCAGCACCAGCGAGGAGTGCTCGCGCGCGGCATCCTGGTGACTGGTGCTGAGGAAGAGGGCCAGGCCCGACTCCTCGGCCACCTCCTCGGCACCGAGTGCGACGTCGCTGAAGAACGGGTTGGCGATGTCGAGCACGACGTAGGCGAGTACTCGCGAGCGCCCGGCACGCAGCTGCCGGGCCGACTCGTTGCGGACGAAGCCGAGGGTGTCCATCGCCTGTTGCACCCGTAGCCGGGTGGCCTCGCTCACCTGGTCGGGCCGGTTGAGCACGTTCGACACCGTGCCGAGCGACACCCTGGCGGCCGCCGCGACATCCTTGACGCTCGCCGGACGAAGGGGGGAGCCGGTCTCGCTCACGGTGGCACTCCTGGCGGGTCGGGACGCACGACAGCGGCGTCGTCCCCACCATCCCATCTCGGGCCGGCGTCGCCGGTGAGCGACATCCGTCGCGGTCGTGGCCTCGCCTGTTTGACGGTCCCGGCCCGGACACCTATCGTCTGAGGAATGAAACATTTCAATCGGTCGAGGGGCGGGGTGCCGGCCGTCCGGCTCGGAGGCGACCATGGTGACGTTCGCTGACATCGCGAGCCGGCTGGAACAGCTGGCCGTGGAGGTGCCGTCCTGGGCCTATGGGAACTCGGGAACCCGCTTCCGGGTGTTCGGCTCACCCGGGACGCCGCGCACCGTCCAGGAGAAGGTGGCCGACGCGGCACAGGTGCACCGGATGACCGGTCTCGCACCGTCGGTCGCGCTGCACATCCCGTGGGATGCCGTGGACGACTACGGCGCCCTGCGCCGGTTCGCCGAGGACCACGGCATCGGGCTCGGCACCGTGAACAGCAACACCTTCCAGGACGACGAGTACATGCTCGGGTCGCTCACCCACGTCGACCGCGAGGTGCGCAAGAAGGCCGTCGCCCACCACCTGCACTGCATCGACGTCATGGAGTCGACCGGGTCGCGCGACCTGAAGATCTGGCTCGCCGACGGCACGAACTACCCAGGACAGGGCGACATCCGGGCCCGGCAGGACCTGCTCGCCGAGGGCCTGGCCGAGATCTACGGCCACCTCGGCGACCAGCACCGCCTCGTCCTCGAGTACAAGTTCTTCGAACCGGCGTTCTACCACACCGACGTGCCCGACTGGGGAACGGCGTACGTGCAGGTGGCCGCGCTCGGCGAGCGTGCGGTGGTGTGCCTGGACACCGGCCACCACGCGCCGGGCACGAACATCGAGTTCATCGTCGCGCAGCTGCTGCGCCTGGGCCGGCTCGGTTCGTTCGACCTCAACAGCCGCTTCTACGCCGACGACGACCTCATGGTGGGCGCGGCCGACCCGTTCCAGCTGTTCCGGATCCTCGGCGAGCTGGTGCGCGGCGACGGGTTCGGCGCCGAGAGCGACGTCGCGCTGATGCTCGACCAGTGCCACAACGTCGAGAAGAAGGTCCCGGCTCAGATCCGTTCGGTGCTCAACGTCCAGGAGATGACGGCGCGGGCGCTGCTGCTCGACACCACCGCTCTGGACGCGGCGCGCGCCGCCGGCGACGTGCTCGGTGCCCACGCGGTCTACATGGACGCGTTCTACACCGATGTGCGTCCGGCGCTCGCGCAGTGGCGCGAGGAGCGCGGCCTGCCCGGCGACCCGGTGGCGGCCCACGCCGCGAGCGGGTACCAGGAGCGCATCGAGGCCGAGCGGGTCGGCGGAGTGCCGGCGGGCTGGGCATGACGGCACCGCAGGGTCACGACCCGGACGTCCGTTCCGAGCCTCGGAGCGCGGCCACACCCCGGACGCTGGTCGAGCGCAGCAACCGGCTCGGGGCGGACCCGCGCACGACGAACTACGCCGGCGGCAACACCTCGGCCAAGGGTGCGGCGGTCGACCCGGTCACCGCGGCGCCGACCGAGGTGCTGTGGGTCAAGGGCTCTGGTGGCGATCTCGGCACCCTCACCGTCGACGGGCTGGCGGTGCTGCGCCTCGACCGGCTGCGAGCACTCGCCGACAGCTATCCCGGCGTCGAGCACGAGGACGACATGGTGGCGGCCCTCGACCACTGTCGCTTCGGGGCGGGCGGCGCCGCGCCGTCGATCGACACCGCGATGCACGGGCTCGTCGACGCCGCGCACGTCGACCACCTGCACCCCGACGCCGGCATCGCGCTGGCCACGGCCGCCGACGGCGAGCGGCTGACCAAGGAGGTGTTCGGCGACCGGGTGGTGTGGGTGCCGTGGCGCCGCCCGGGCTTCCAGCTCGGGCTCGACATCGCCGCGGTGCGGGCGGCGCACCCGGAGGCCGTCGGCTGCATCCTCGGCGGTCACGGGATCACCACGTGGGGCGAGACGTCGGAGGCGTGCGAGACGAGCTCGCTGTACGTCATCCACACGGCCGAGCGGTATCTCGCCGAGCACGGCCGCCCCGACCCGTTCGGCCCGGTGGTGCCCGGCAACGAGCCGCTTCCGGTCGCCGAGCGCCGGGCCCGGGCCGCCGCTCTCGCACCGGTGGTCCGCGGGCTGGCCTCGACCGACCAGCCGGTCGTCGGCCACGTCACCGACAGCGACGACGTGCTCGACTTCCTGGCCCGGGAGTCGCTGCCCCGCCTCGCCGCGCTCGGCACGTCCTGCCCCGACCACTTCCTGCGCACCAAGGTGCGGCCGCTCGTCGTCGACCTGCCGGGCACGGCACCGCTCGACGCCGTCGTCGCCCGGCTGGGCGAGCTGCACGAGGCGTACCGGCGCGACTACGCCGCGTACTACGAACGGCACGCGGATGACGACAGCCCGCCGATGCGCGGCGCCGACCCGGCGATCGTGCTCGTGCCGGGCGTGGGCATGTTCTCGTTCGGCAAGGACAAGCAGACCGCACGGGTGGCCGGGGAGTTCTACGTCAACGCCATCACGGTCATGCGCGGCGCGGAGGCCGTGTCGACGTACGCGCCGATCGAGGAGCGCGAGAAGTTCCGCATCGAGTACTGGGCGCTCGAGGAGGCCAAGCTCCGCCGGATGCCGCCGCCTCGGCCGCTCGCCGGACGCATCGCGCTGGTCACCGGCGGCGGGTCGGGCATCGGCCGCGCCGTCGCCGAGCGGCTGGCCGCCGAGGGGGCCTGTGTCGCCGTCGCCGACCGTGACGCGGACGCGGCCGCCACGGTGGCCGCGAGCCTCGGTCCGGCCGACGTGGCCGTGCCGGTGACCGTCGACGTCACCGATGCGGATGCCGTGGACGCCGCCGTCGGGGCCACGGTGCTCGCCTTCGGCGGCGTCGACCTCGTCGTCAACAACGCCGGTCTGTCGGTGTCCAAGCCGCTGCTCGACACCACCGACGCCGACTGGGACCTCCAGCACGACGTCATGGCCAAGGGCTCCTTCCTGGTCAGCCGAGCCGCGGCCCGCGCGATGGTGGCGCAAGGCACGGGCGGCGACATCGTGTACATCTCGTCGAAGAACTCCGTCGTGGCCGGGCCGAACAACATCGCCTACGGCGCGGCGAAGGCGGACCAGGCACATCAGGTGCGGCTGCTCGCCGCCGAGCTGGGCGTGCACGGCATCCGGGTCAACGGGGTCAACCCCGACGGCGTGGTGCGCGGCTCGGGCATCTTCGCCGGCGGCTGGGGCGCGGAGCGGGCCAAGGTCTACGGCGTGCCCGAGGACGAGCTGGGCGCGTTCTACGCCCAGCGCACCCTGCTGCGTCGGGAGGTGCTGCCCGAGCACGTCGCGGCCGCGGTGTTCGCCCTGACCGCAGGCGACCTGTCGTTGACCACCGGCCTGCACGTGCCGGTCGACGCCGGTGTCGCGGCCGCGTTCCTGCGCTGATGTCCACCACCGTCCGCGTCGCCGCCGTCGACCTCGGTGCCAGCAGCGGGCGGGTCATGGTCGGCGTGGTCGGGCCGGGCCGGCTCGAGCTGCACGAGGTGCACCGGTTCCCGAACGGTCCGGTGACCGCGCCCGACGGGACACTGCGCTGGCCGCTCCGCCGGCTGCTCGACGAGGTGCTCACCGGGCTGTCGGCGGCCGGTCCGGTCGACTCCGTGGGCGTCGACACCTGGGCGGTCGACTACGGGCTGCTCGACGCCTCGGGCCGGTTGCTCGAGGACCCGTTCTCCTACCGTGACCCGCGCGGCGAGCGCGGTGTCGTGCTCGTCGACGCCGTCGTCGACCCGGCGGCGCGGTATGCGCTCACCGGAACCCAGCACCTGCCGTTCAACACGCTCTTCCAGCTCGCCGCCGAGCCCCGGCTGCGCGACGCCGCCGCGCTCCTCCTCATCCCGGACCTGATCGCCTGGCGGCTCACCGGCGCGATCGGCGCCGAGACGACGAACGCGTCGACCACGGCGCTGTACGACCCGGTGCGGCGGAGCTGGGCCACCGACCTCGCACGCGAGGTCGGCATCCCGCCCGGCATCCTCCCGCCGCTGCGCGAGCCCGGCGAGGTGCTGGGCAGGCTGCTCCCCGAGGTGTGCGACCGCACCGGGTTGCGGCCGGTCACGCCGCTGGTGGCGGTCGGGTCGCACGACACCGCCTCGGCCGTGGCGGCGACACCGATGGCGTCGGACCGCTCGGCCTACGTCTCCGCGGGGACGTGGTCGCTGGTAGGTCTCGAGCTCGGCGCGCCGGTGCTCACCGAGGCGGCCCGGGCGGCGAACTTCACCAACGAGCTCGGTGTCGACGG
>JBOFLR010000428.1:0-2479 GCA_051657965.1 Dermatophilaceae bacterium | reverse complement strand
CCGAGCGGCGGTGGCCCGACGTCGTGGCCGCCGGCCGGGCGTTCCACGACGCCGTGGCGGCGCTGCCCCGGCCCGCTCTGGTCGACCAGGCCACCGGCGCCTGGGCCGCTGCCGACCGGGCCGCGTGGGGCGAGCAGCGGCTGGACGTGCATCCGCGCCTGCGGGAGATCGCGGACCGCCTTCGGGCCAGGGCGGACGAGGCCGGCACCGGCCCCGCGCAGGTGGTGCACGGCGACCTCACCGGGAACGTCTTGGGCGCCCCCGGCGGCGCTCCCGTCGTCATCGACGTCTCGCCCTACTGGCGCCCACCGGCCTACGCCGAGGGGGTGGTCGTCGCCGACGCGGTCACCTGGCACGGGGCCCCGGGGAGCCTCGCCGACGAGCTCGGCGTCGGTCGGTCGGCGGTCGCGCGCGGGCTGCTGTTCCGGGTGCTCACCACGAGCGAACGGCACCGCCACGGTGGTGGGTCCGCCGCGCTCGACCGCGACGCCGAGCACTACGTCCGGGCCGTCGACGCACTCGGCCTGTAGACCGGTCATCCGGCGTACGACGAGGAGTGGTCGTCGCGACGTCTCCCGACGCTTCGCCAGGCACCACGAGCTTCATGTTCGCCCCACCATCGAAGCCGGGCGCAGCTGAAGGTCACGGGCGCGGGCGAGAAGGTTGTAGCCGGCATCCGCCGCCGACCGTGCTCCGTCGTTCGGCACCCGGGAGGGATCAGGAGTCGTCGCCGAAGCCCGGGTCGAGCTCTTCGGGCGGCACCCCGAGCAGCGCGGCCACCTGCTCGGTGACGACCTCCCGCACGATGTCGGCGAGGTCGGGCTCGTCCTGGGCGCGGGCCTCCACCGGGCGCCGGTAGACGACGACGCGCGGTGCCCGGGAGGGGGTGCCGCGCAGCAGCCTCCCGAGCGGTGCGGCTCGGTCCTCCCAGGGCGCGGGGTCCTGTGGTGGCACGTCCTCGACCGCGAACTCCAGGTCGGCGTGCCGGGAGCCGAGGTGCGGCCGGAGCCGGTCGGCGGCCTCGAGCACGAGGTCGTCGAACTGCTCGCGGCGGGTCGACATCGCCGGCACCGGAGGCCAGGCGATCGGGCCGCGGAGCCCCCGTCCATGGCGGTCGCGGGGGCGTGGTCCGGGCACGACGCGCATGTTACGGCGTGGCAGCGTGGTGGTCCCCGGAGCCGGGCGTAGGGTCCCTGAGGTGAATCTGTCGCGGAAGTGCACCAAGACGGCGTGCCGTCGCCCCGCGGTCGCCACCTTGACCTACGTGTACTCCGACCGGGCCGCCGTCCTGGGGCCGCTCGCCACCTACGCCGAGCCGCACACCTACGACCTCTGCGTCGACCACGCCGTGGGGCTCACCGCGCCACGCGGCTGGGAGGTCATCCGGCTGGTCACCGACTACCCCGAGCCGCAGCCGAGCACCGACGACCTCCTCGCGCTCGCCGACGCCGTGCGCGAGGCGGGCCGGCCCCGCACCGCGGCATCCCCACCGCGGCCCACGGCGGACGACCCGGCCGACGGTGTCCGTCGTGGTCACCTCCGGGTCCTGCGGGGCCGCGCCGAGGGCTGAGCGCGCCCGGCTCGCGAGGTCACGCGGCAGACGCGGCTCGCGGCTCGTCATCCGCCACTCGCCCGGCGGGCCTCCTCCACGCGCACCCGTCGCCCGACGGTCATCCACCACGGCTCGTCCGTCGTCTGGCTTTCCTCCGCCTCGCCCGTCGCCCGACGGTCCCCGTCCGCTGCTCGCCCGGCCGCCCCGTCCGCCGTTCGGCCAGCCACCCGCTCGCCCTTCGGCCACCGTCTCCCGTCCTTCGGTCGGGACGGGTCCGGTCGTGCTGCGCGACCGGGTCCGGCCCTTCCATCCTGGGGTACCCGACCGACCTGTCGACCTCAGCCCGCCCGGAGGAACCGTGCCGCCGCGACCGCCTACCGACGTGCGCCACCGACCCCTGGGGGCGCGGCGTCGTCCACCGCGGGACGAGCGCGGTGCCGTCTCGATCGAGGCTGCCTTCGTCGGGGTGCTGCTCCTCGTCATCCTCAGCGGCGTCATCGACGTCTCGGTGCTGTTCCGCACCACCTACGAGGTGTCGTCGGCGTCCCGCGCCGGAGCCCGGCTGGCCGCCGCCGAGCCGATGGCGCCGACGTTCGCCCGGGACGCCGCCCGGCAGGTGGTGTCCTCGATGGAGGGCATGGACTACCGCCGCATCACCGAGCTGTGGGTCTACCGGGCGGACCCGTCCTCGCCGACCGGTGAGCCGGTCTCGGGGAGCGGCGCCTGCGGCAGCCAGTGCGTGTCGTTCGACGTCACCCCGAGCGGCAACGTCACCGGCGGGCTGGGCGCGTGGTCCGGCCGCAACGCCTGCGCCGGCGGCAACGTCGACGCCGTCGGGGTGCGCGTGCAGTATCGCAACGAGGCCCCGATCACCTTCGGCGACGACGTGCTCATCGAGGAGACCACGGTGATGCGGCTCGAGCAGAT
>JBOFLR010000427.1:0-2261 GCA_051657965.1 Dermatophilaceae bacterium | reverse complement strand
TGCCGGTCGCGGTCCCACGCGACGAGGTACCAGCGGCGGCCGAGCGAGACGAGCCGGTGCGGCTCGACCCGGCGGCGGCTCGCCTCACCGCCGCGAGTGGTGTAAGAGAACGTGATCGCCTCGTCGTCGCGGCAGGCCTGGGCGAGCGTGGTGAGCACTCCGGCGTCCACCGCCGGCCCGGCCGACCACGGGCCGGGAGCGTCGGTCTGCGAGGCGAGCGCGTCCATCTGCCGACGCAGTCGTGGCGGCATCAGCGCCAGCACCTTGGTGAGCGCCTGCACCGATGTCTCCTCCAGCCCGCCGACGGATCCCGCTGCGGCGGTGCGTAATCCGGCGGCGATGGCGACCGCCTCGTTGTCTTCGAGGAGTAGTGGTGGCAGCTGTCCGCCGGCCCGCAGCTGGTACCCGCCAGAGACCCCGCGGCTCGCGTCGACGACATAGCCGAGGTCGCGCAGCCGCTCGATGTCGCGCCGCAGCGTGCGCCCGCTGACCTCGAGCCGGGTGGCGAGCTCCTCGCCCGGCCAGTACCGATGGGTCTGCAGCAGCGAGAGCAGGCTGAGCATTCGGGCGCTCGTCGACATGCGTCGAGAATAGATCCGATTGAGGACGGGAAATGGCCTAAGTAGTTCCTAGCGTCATCGGCATGGACACCACACCACGCAGGAACAGCCATCACCTTCGCAGCGGCCTCGCCATCCAGGCACAGGCCCTCACCCGCACCTTCACCCGGGGCAAGCAGACCGTCGAGGCGGTCCGTGGCCTCGACCTCGAGGTCCGTGACGGCGAGCTCGTCGCCTTCCTCGGCCCGAACGGCGCCGGCAAGTCGACGACGCTGCGGATGCTCACCACCCTCATCCCGCCGACGTCGGGCACCGCGCAGGTCGCCGGCCACGACATCGTCCGCGACCAGCGCGCGGTGCGCCGCTCGATCGGCTACGTCGGCCAGGGCAACGCGGCCGGGCACCAGCAGCGTGGCCGCGACGAGGTCGTGAGCCAGGCTCGCGCACATGGGTTCTCGCGCACCGACGCGGCTGCCCGAGCCGAGGAGCTGCTCGCCGCGTTCGACCTCACCGAGCACTCCGGCCGGCCCGTGTCGACGCTCTCGGGCGGGCAGCGTCGCCGGCTCGACGTCGCGATCGGGCTCGTCCACCGGCCGCGTCTGATGTTCCTCGACGAGCCGTCGACCGGCCTGGACCCGCAGAACCGGGTCAACCTCCAGGAGCAGGTGCAGCGCCTGAACCGCGAGCACGGCACGACGATCGTCCTCACCACGCACTATCTCGAGGAGGCCGACGCCATCGCCGACCGGGTCGTCGTCATCGACCACGGCCAGGTCATCGCCGACGACACCGCCGCGCGGCTGAAGTCCGGGCTCGGCGACCTCGTCTCCCTCGGCTTCGCCGACGCCGCGGATGCCGCCGCCGCAGCCGAGCGCGCCGGTCGTCTCGACGACGCGGTGGTCACGGTGACCGGCACCGCGGTCGAGGTCCGGGTCCCTCACGGACGCGACCTCGCGGCCTCCTTCGTCGCCGACCTCGCGTCATCCGGCATGCCGGCTCACCGCATCGAGGTGGTCGGAGCCACCCTCGACGACGTGTTCCTCCACCTCACCGGGCGCAGCCTGCGTGAGAGCAACCAGACGACCCACGCCGAAGGAGCAGCGGCATGACCACCATCGAGATCACCCCGACCACCATCACGGATGACGCACGCGTCCCGTCCCAGCGACGGGTACCCGGCTTCGTCGCCGACACCTGGAACGTCATGACCCGCGAGCTGAAGCCGATGCTGCGCGAGCCGGCGTCGGTGCTGTTCGCGATGGTGCAGCCGCTCGTGTTCCTCGCGCTGTTCGCACCGCTGCTGCCCGATACCGGTCAGGGGTCCGCGCTGCAGTGGTTCGTACCCGGCATCATCGCGATGACCACGCTGTTCGGGGCATCGATGACCGGGTCCAACCTCACTCTCGAGATGAACACCGGCTCGCACGAGCGGCTGCTCGTGTCACCGCTACGGCGCTCGTCGCTCCTCGTCGGCCGGGCACTCAAGGAGGTCGTGCCGGTGCTCGCGCAAGGCGTGCTGATCGTCGTGATCGTCACACCGTTCTCGTTCGACTTGCACGTGCTCGGGGTCGTCGTCGGGCTCGCCGTGCTGGCGGTGTTCGCCGTCGGTATCGGGGCGTTGTCGTTCGCGCTGGCGCTGGTGAGCAAGGGTCAGGACTGGCTTTTCTGGACCGTCCAGCAGACGCTGATCTTCCCGCTCCT
>JBOFLR010000426.1:0-11715 GCA_051657965.1 Dermatophilaceae bacterium | reverse complement strand
GTGGTCACCGGAGCGGCGCGCGGCATCGGCGCCGCCACCGCCGAGCGCCTGGCCCGCGACGGGATGCCGGTGGGCGTGCTCGACCTCGACGAGGCGGCCTGCGAGGTGGTCGCCGCACGCATCCGCGACGCCGGCGGCCGGGCCGTCGGCGTGGGCGTCGACGTCGGGGATGCCGAGCAGGTCGAGGCGGGCGTGGCCCGCGTCGTCTCCGAGCTGGGGCCGCCGGTGGTCCTCGTCAACAACGCGGGCGTCATCCGCGACAACCTGCTCTTCAAGATGTCCGAGGACGACTGGGACGCGGTGATGACCGTGCACCTGCGCGGAGCCTTCCTCATGACCCGCGCCTGTCAGGTGCACATGACCGCCGAGCGCTGGGGGCGGGTCGTCAACCTGTCCTCGTCCTCGGCACAGGGCAACCGCGGGCAGGCGAACTATTCGGCGGCCAAGGCCGGGCTACAGGGGTTCACCAAGACCCTCGCGATCGAGCTCGGCCGGTTCGGGGTGACGGCGAACGCGGTGGCGCCGGGCTTCATCGAGACCGACATGACGCGCGCCACGGCCGAGCGGATGAAGGTCTCGTTCGACGACTTCGTCACGCACAGCTCGGCGCAGATCCCGGTCGGGCGGATCGGACAACCCGAGGACGTCGCCGCCGCCATCGCGTTCCTCGTGTCCGAGGAGGCCGGCTTCGTCTCGGGCCAGGTGCTCTACGTCGCCGGCGGCCCGCTCGACTGACGCCCACACCCCGCCGTCTCCGCGCGGGATCAGGAGCATCCCGCGGGGTCAGGATGTCTCTGCGGAGCGCTCAGAGGCCGAGGTCGCGGCCGATGAGCTCCTTCATGATCTCGTTGGAGCCGGCCCAGATCTTCGTCACGCGCGCGTCGCGCCAGGCCCGGGCCACGCGGTACTCGTTCATGAACCCGTAGCCGCCGTGCAGCTGCACGCACTCGTCGAGCACGTCGTTCTGCACCTGGGCGCTCCACCACTTCGCCTTGGCGGCGTCGACCGCGGTGAGCCGGCCCTCGGCGTGTGCCTCGATGCAGTCGTCGACGTACGCCTCGGCCACCTCGATCGAGGTGAGCAGCTCGGCGATCTTGAACTTGTTGTGCTGGAAGCTCCCGATCGACTGGCCGAACGCCTGGCGCTCCTTCGCGTACTCGATGGTCTCGAGGAGGATCTGCTTGGCGTGCGCGACGTTCGCGCAGGCGGCGCCGACCCGCTCCTGCGGGAGGCGCTGCATCATCGCGACGAAGCCCATCCCCTCCTCGCCGATCCGGTTGGCGTCGGGCACCCGCACGTCGGAGAAGAACAGCTCGGCGGTGTCGCTCTCCTCCTGGCCGACCTTGTCGAGCTTGCGGCCCCGGGTGAAGCCCTCCATGCCGTCCTCGACCATGAACAAGGTGATCCCCTTGGCTCCCTTGCTCGGGTCGGTGCGCGCCGCGACGATGACGAGGTCGGCCTGGTAGCCGTTCGTGATGAAGGTCTTGCTGCCGTTCATCACCCAGTGGTCACCGTCGCGCACCGCGGTGGTCTTGAGCGCGGCGAGGTCGGACCCGCCGCCCGGCTCGGTCATCGCGATCGCGCAGATCTTCTCGCCGGCGGCCATCGCCGGCAGCCACCGCTCCTTCTGCTCCTGCGTGCCGAGGTCGACGAGGTAGGGCGGGCAGACGTCGGAGTGGATGCCGAAGCACGAGCCGACCGCGGCGTTGAAGCCACTGATCACCTCGGCCGCGATGGCGTTGAAGCGGTAGTCCTCGGCGCCCATGCCTCCGAACTCCTCGGGGATGTCGAGGCCGAAGAGGCCCTGGGCACCGGCCTCCTTCCACAGGTCGCGGTCGATCGACTTCACCTCAAGCATCTGCTCGGCGCGCGGCCGGAGCGTGCGCTCGACGAACTCCTGCACCGAGGCGCGGAAGTCCTCGTGCGTCGACGAGTAGATGTTGCGGGGCATGGTGCTCCTCCTGGCGGCTCGGATCTCGACGGTCGGCGACGGCGGCGACATCGGGTGATGGCGACCCGTTCCATGACTAAGCGCTTGCTTAGTCTCGTGGCCGTACGGCATGCTGTCAACCGTGCTGCCCACCCCGTCGAGGACCGAGGACGACGTCCTCGCCGCGCTCGCTCCCGAGGGCGGGCGCTCGGCATCCGTCGACGGGGTCACCGACACGGTGCTGCGGGTGATGCTCGCCGCGGCCGACGCCTTCGCCGAGCACGGCTTCCCCGCCACCACCACTCGTGACATCGCCTCTCGCGCCGGCCTGTCGCCCGCCGGCGTGTACGTGCACTTCGCGAGCAAGGAGGAGCTGCTGTTCGAGCTGAGCCGTCGCGGCCACGCGAGGGGTCGCGACCTACTCGTGGCCGCCGCCGAGTCCGCGGCGACGCCCACCGACGCGCTCCGTGCCATCGTCGGCGGGTTCTCCCGGTGGCACGCCGAGCACCACCAGCTCGGACGCATCGTCCAGTTCGAGTTCCGCCACCTGCGCGCCGACCATCGCGACGAGGTGCTCACCCTGCGCAAGGAGATCGACGAGGTCGTGGCCGAGGTGCTCCGCGCCGGTGTGGCGACCGGCGAGTTCGACGTCGCCGACGTGAACGGCACCGCGTTGGCCTTGCTGTCGATGGCCGTCGACGTCTCCCGGTGGTACGCCCCGGGGATGCGCCGGACCCCGGCCGATCTGGAGCGGTCGTACGGCGAGCTCGCCCTGCGACTGGTCGAGGCACACCGCTGAGCCACACCGGGCGGCACGGCCCGGTCGTCGGTATGGTGTCGCGGTGACCAGCGCCGACATCGCGTCAGTCGCGGCTCGAACCGCCCCCGGTCACGGGGGCTCGCCGTCGATCGCCGTCTCCGACTACTGGTGGTACACCGCCCGGGCCGACCTCCTCGAGGTGGCGTTGCGGCGGTACGTCGAGGGCGCCACCACCGCCCTCGACCTGGGCAGCGCCGACGGCCCGAGCGCCGGCTGGTTCCGCGAGACCGCGCAGCACACCATCTCGCTCGACATCGACCCCCGCGGGCTCGAAGCCGGCGGCGTGTGCGGCTCCGCACTCGCCCTGCCCTTCCCGGATGCCGCGTTCGACGCCGTCGCAGCGTTCGACGTCATCGAGCACTGCGAGCCCGAGGCCGCCGCCCTCGGCGAGGTGCACCGGGTGCTCCGACCGGGCGGGGTCTTCGTCATGTCGGTGCCCGCCTACACCTGGGCGTGGAGCGACTTCGACATCGCCAACGGACACCACCGGCGCTATACCCGGCCGCGCGCCGTCGCGGCCCTGGAGCGGTCCGGGTTCACCGTCGAGCGTGCCACCTACGGCTTCACCGCGGTCTTCCCGATGTTCGCCGCCGAACGTCTCGTGCGCAAGGCGACCCGGCGCCGGCCGCATACCGCCGCCGACATCGTCGACGTCCCGCGCCTCCCCCGTCCTCTCAACACCGCCCTGCGCCGCATCTGCCGGGCCGACGAGGCGGCCCTCCACCGCGGTGACCTGCCGTTCGGCTCCTCGGTGTTCGTCGCCGCCACCCGGACGCGCTAACCGTCGAGCGGCCCGCCGGCCACCACCCGGGCCCGCACGTCAGCGGCAGTGGTGGACAGGCCGGCCGCGAGCGTCGTGGACGCGAGCCCGTCGACCTCCGGCCACACGACCGACCGGAACCGGAGGTCGAGCACCTGCCCGGCTCCCGGCGGGGGTACCGGGATGACGCGCAGCGGCCGGCGCAGCACCCGCCGCGCCTCGCCGATCAGGTGGCCCACCGTCACCGGTCGCCCCGAGGCGAACACCTTGGTGACGACGGTCCCGGGCGGTCCGGCGAGCGAGCGGACGATGGCCGCGGCCGTCATCAGGCCGGCGTCCGCGGCGTAGAGGTAGTCGCGGATGGTGTCCATCGAGACGTAGACCGGGAGCGGGCGCCCGGTGGCGTCGGCGAGACACAGCTGGGAGAGCAGACCCTGTGGCTTCCCGAGCACCTGCCCCGGGCCGTAGACGTTGCTGAACCGGCCCATCACCGCGCGACAACCGGTGTCGTCGAGCACATCGGTGAGGGTTCGCTCCATGGCCAGCTTCGTGCGGCCGTACGCCACCAACGGCTGCGGCTCGGTCCGCTCGTCGAACGGCGGGTGCGCGGAGCCGGCATGGAGGCCGCCGGCAGAGGATGCCAGGAAGACCACGCCGGTGTCGCCGTCCGCGGCGGCCCCGACGAGCGCCGACAGGGCCCGCTCGAAGACCCGCAGCTCGGCCGCGAGCGACGCCTCGCTCGTGGCCACGACCCCTGCGCCCGCGCACCAGGCCACCACCCAGGGACGCCCGGCCCGGCGCCGCGCGAACTCACCGAACGCCGTCGTCAGGGCATCGACGGTAGCGGCCTCCTCTCCCCATGGCACCCGTGCTGCGGTGACCTCGACACCCGCGTCGCGCAGTCCAGCGACGACGTTGCGCCCGACCAACCCGCCGGCACCGACGACGAGAGCGAGCGGGACCTTCACCGTCCGTCCGGCTGGGCCTCGGTCACCGGGCGGGTCTGGCTCACCAGCGGTGGTGAATCGTGCGGCTCGGTCACCGGCTGGGCCTGGCTCACCAGAGGTGAAGACTCCCGGCCGAGCGGGCCGTCGAAGCGGTCCCGTACCGGAAGATAGAGCGGCTTGCCCATGGCCATGTCGACGGCCATGCCGACGTACTCGGCGATGACTCCGAGGCTGAACAGGATGATGCCCGTGGCCGCCATGAGCAGCACCATCGTCGAGGTCCAGCCCGGCACCTCCCACCAGTTCGCGGCCCGTCCGACCACCAGGGCCACCCCGACCAGGGGCGCGAGCAGCACCGCGGTGGCACCGATGGCGCTCACCCACCGCAACGGCGTGGTTCCGCTCGACAGCACCAGCCGCCAGAAGTGCGACAGCAGCCGGCGCAGGTCGTACCCGGAGGGCCGGTCGCCTTCGGCGCGCATCTCCATCGGGCAGGTCGCGACTCGGCGAGCCACCCAGGAGATGGCGACGTCGAGGTAGATGCCGGGCCCGGCGTAGGCGGCGACCGACCGGCCCACCTCGCCGAGCATGAGGCGGTAGCTGAAGAAGTCACCCGCAGGTGCGTCCTTGGCCAGCCGGGACACCACCCATTTTGCGCCGCGGGAGGCCACGTTGCGCAGCGCACTGTGCGGTGGCACGTTGCTGGGCCGCGCATACACGACGTCGGCCTGCTCGTCCATGGCGGTGTCGAGCAGGTCGGCGATGCGTGCCGGGTCGTGCTGGCCGTCCTCGTCCATCGTCACCACCCACTCCCCGCCGGATGCCGCGATGCCGGCGAGGGTGGCCGCGTGCTGGCCGAAATTCCGGCTCAACCACACCGGCCGGACCCAGTCGTGCGCGGCCTGGAGCTCGCGGATGACGACATCGGACCCGTCAGGCCCGCAGTCGTCGACCAGCACCACCTCGGTGACCCGGTAGCGACGACCCGCCGGAGTCGTGCACTCGGAGGCCGACACAGCCAGCTCGGCGACGAGCGCAGCGAGGGTCTGTGACCCCTGGTAGACCGGCACCACCACCGACACCAGGTGCGGAGGGCTGGGCTCGCGATCCACGGCCACCACCCTAATGGGGCACGGCGAGCCGCCGCCGGGCAGCGCGCAGACCGGCGGCGCGGGCCGGCGAGCCAGCCCTCAGTCGCGGGTGAGCTTGCGGTAGGTGACCCGGTGCGGTCGAGCGGCATCCTCACCGAGACGTTCGACCTTGTTCTTCTCGTAGGCATCGAAGTTGCCCTCGAACCAGTGCCATCTCGCCGGATTCTCGTCGGTGCCCTCGTAGGCGAGGATGTGGGTGGCAACCCGGTCGAGGAACCACCGGTCGTGGCTGATGACGACGGCGCACCCGGGGAACTCCAGGAGCGCGTTCTCGAGCGACCCGAGCGTCTCGACGTCGAGGTCGTTGGTGGGCTCGTCGAGGAGCAGCAGATTGCCGCCCTCCTTGAGGGTCAGGGCGAGGTTGAGCCGGTTGCGCTCGCCGCCGGAGAGCACGCCGGTCTTCTTCTGCTGGTCGGGCCCCTTGAACCCGAACTGGCTGACGTAGGCACGCGACGGGATCTCGACGTGCCCGACGTTGATGTAGTCGTGCCCACCGGACACGGTCTCCCAGAGGTTCTTCGCCGGGTCGAGGCCGCCACGGCTCTGGTCGACGTACGAGATCTGCACCGTCTCGCCGATGTCGACGACTCCGTCGTCAGGCTCCTCGAGGCCGACGATCGTCTTGAACAGCGTGGTCTTCCCGACACCGTTCGGACCGATGACCCCGACGATCCCGTTGCGCGGCAACGTGAACGAGAGGTCGTCGATGAGCACCCGATCGCCGAACCCCTTGCGCAGGCCGGACACCTCGATGACCTTGCTGCCCAGCCGCGGGCCAGGCGGGATCTGGATCTCCTCGAAGTCGAGCTTGCGCGTGCGGTCCGCCTCGGCGGCCATCTCCTCGTAGCGCTGCAACCGCGCCTTGGACTTGGTCTGCCGTGCCTTGGCGTTGCTGCGCACCCAGGCCAGCTCGTCGGCGAGGCGCCTGGCGAGCTTGGCGTCCTTCTTGCCCTGCACCTCCAGGCGTGCCTGCTTCTTCTCCAGGTACGTCGAGTAGTTGCCCTCGTAGGGGTAGGCCCGGCCGCGGTCGAGCTCGAGGATCCACTGGGCGACGTTGTCCATGAAGTACCGGTCGTGGGTGACCGCGACGACGGCGCCCGAGTAGGCGGCGAGGTGCTGCTCGAGCCAGAGCACCGACTCGGCGTCGAGATGGTTCGTCGGCTCGTCGAGGAGGAGCAGGTCGGGCTTCTGGAGCAGCAGCTTGCACAGGGCGACCCGGCGCCGCTCGCCTCCGGAGAGCACTGTGACGTCAGCATCGGGTGGCGGGCAGCGCAAGGCGTCCATCGCTTGCTCGAGCTGGGAGTCGAGGTCCCAGGCGTCGGCGGCGTCGATGGCTTCCTGCAGCTGCCCCATCTCGGCCATCAGGGCGTCGAAGTCGGCGCCCTCCTCGGCCATCAGCGCCGAGATCTCGTTGTAACGATCGAGCTTGCCCTTGATCTCGCCGGCACCCTCCTCGACGTTGCCGAGGACGGTCGTGTCCTCGTTCAGCTCGGGCTCCTGCATGAGGATGCCGACCGAGTAGCCCGGCGTCAGCCGGGCTTCGCCGTTCGACGGCTGGTCGAGGCCCGCCATGATCTTCAGCACCGACGACTTTCCCGCACCGTTCGGCCCGACGACGCCGATCTTGGCGCCCGGATAGAACGACAGCGTGACGTCGTCGAGGATGACCTTGTCACCGTGCGCCTTGCGGGCGCGCGCCATGACGTAGATGAACTCGGGCATGACCCCAGGCTAACGATCTCGGGTCGTCGGCCCGAATCCGCCGCCGACGACATCTCAGGCCGCGGAGGTCTCGGACCCTGCGGCGTCGCCCGGCCCCAGCGGGAGCAGCGGACCGGTGCGTACCGGGGCCGGCTCGGACGTTGCGCCCGGTTGGCCGCTCCTGGCCGCGCTGTCGACGACGTAGTCGACCCGGTCGGGGTCACCCAGCTCCCACTGCTGGCCGGACGGCTCTGCTGCGGTGTCGCGACCGGCCGCCCCTCCTCCGTTCTTGGTGTATCTCGTCGTGCCCCATCTCAGGTCGTGACCGATGGCGTCGGCGTCGAGCTCGACCCGCGTACCGGTCGTGCCGTCGCCGCGCGGATAGTCGCGCACCACCTGCCGGCCGTAGACGGTGACCGGCTCGCCCTTCCGCAGGGATGCCGCGGCGTTGGCTCCCAGACTTCGCCACGCGGACACGCGGTAGAAGCTCGTCGGCCCGTCCTCGTACACCCCCGGTCGACCGGCCACCTGCTTGCGCGGGTTCGTGGCGATCGAGAACGACGCCACCGGGACCCCGTCGCCGGTCGTGCGAATCGTGGGGTCGGCCGTCATCCGACCGCGGATGGTCACCCAGGTGTCGTTCATCGCTCGTCCTCCTACTGCCGCCCCGCCGGTCGGGGCCGTGGACGCCAGGATGCGCCGCCGCGGCCGGCCGCGGCAGCAGCAGAGCTCGACGCGGCCGCGATCTGTGGATCGGCACCGCGGCATCCGCACCCTGTGGACAACCGGGTCGGATCGCCGCGGTCCGGCTCGGGGTCGGATCGCCGCGGTCCGGCTCCGGGTCAGATCGCGGCGGCCCGGCGCAGCGCCGCGCGGGTGGCGGCGTGGCGCTCGAGCACGCGGCGCACCGGTGCGAGGACCTGATCGTCGGCCACCTCACCGATCGCCTCGCGGAGCCGGACGTCGGCGGCGGCGGCCCGGCGCCGACCACCGACCCGAGCGAGCCACCGGGCGAGCAGCGCGAGCAGCAACCCGAGCAACACTCCTCCGACGAGCAGCACGAACGGCACCGGCAGGGCACCCCAGGACGGCGGCTCGGGCACCACCGAGTCGAGCTGGAACCAGCCGAGCACGGCGTACGACACCAGCCACAGCAGCCCGGCGAGCGCAGCGACCGCCAGTACGGTCTGGAGTGCACCCACGAGGCGCCACCACCGCGGTCGTGGACGGCCGAGCGAGGTCCCGACCACGGCCCGGTCGAGGGCGTCGCCGAGCGAGGCCGCGGCGGGCGCGGCGGCGCGCTCCACGGCATCCACCCACGGCACGGGCAAGGCCGCGCCCGCCCGCTCCGCGACCCGCCGGGTGGCCAGCGAGACCGCCGCTCGGGCGGCCGGCGTGGGCGGCGGCAGCGAGGAGCGCCACAGCACCGAGCGCACGTCGGCCTGCGACACGCTGACGTCCCGGCCGTCGAGCCGCAACCGGCGCAGCGGCCGGGCGCGCAGCCGGTGCACCCAGCGCGTGACCGGCCAGCCGGTGCGCGCCGCAGCCTGCATGCGGTAGTCGCGGTCGACCGCGTCGACCACGAGCGGTACGCCCGCACTGCGGGCGAGGGCGTCGACCAGGCCCGTGCGGGCCGCCTCGTCGACCACCGGCTCGGTGTCGGCGACGTGGGCGTCGAGGGCGAGCGCCGCAGCGCGCACGTCGGCGGCGAGCCGGGCCCGCGCCGCCGAGCGGGTCGCGACGACGTTCGCGATGCGCTGCCTCAGCTCGTCGACGCCCGAGTTCTCGACGGCCGACGTCACCAGCACCGAGACGCGCGGGACCCCGTCACGCTCCATGAGGCGCGCGAGGTCGGCCCGGCAGGTCTCGACCTCGGCCGGGGTCAGCCGGTCGGCCTGGTTGAGCACCACCATGGTGACCGCCTCGTGCGTGGCGAGCGCACGCACGTACTCGTCGTGCAGCCGAGCGTCGGCGTATTTCTGCGGGTCGGTCACCCACACGAACAGGTCGACGAGTTCGAGCACGCGCGCGGCCTCGGCCCGGTTGGCGAGCGCGCGGGAGTCGAGGTCGGGGAGGTCGAGCAGCACCAAGCCGTCGATCGAACCGACGGCGCCATCGGGCGAGCCGAGCGCGGGGTCGCTGCCGACGGAGAAGGTCTGGACGTGGTGGCGCGAGCCCACTCTGATCCAGTCGAGCAGCTCGCCGGCCGGTTCGTCGCCCCACACTGCCGCGACCGGCACCGACGTCGTGGGGCGGCGCACCCCCACGGTGGCGACCTCGGCACCGACGAGCGCGTTGAACAACGACGACTTGCCGCTGCCGGTGGCGCCGGCCAGTGCGACCACCGTGTGCGACCCGAGGAGTGCGCTGCGCTGGCCGACCTTGTCGACCACCGCGCGGGCCCGGCCGCGTTCGGCGCCGGGAAGCTGGACACCACCGGCATCGACGGCCGCTGACAACGCGGTTGCCGCAGCCGACAACTGTTCGGGTGATGCCACCGCGACGGCGGCCGACCCCATGCGCAGCGGGCTCACCGCGACGCCGCCCGCAGCCGTTCGGCGACCGACGTCAGACGTCGCGCCTGGTCCTCCGGAACCACTCGCCCGGCCAGCGCCTCGGTATACCTGGCCCGCTCGACGGCGAACAGCTCGTCGGTGCGCTCGAGCAGCCGGCGCCGGGCCTTGGCCGCCATCCGGCGCACCGCCTGGTCGCCGAAGATCGCCTCGAGCACCCGCTGGGCGAGCAGCGCCGTGCCACCGGCGATACCGACCTCGGCGCCTACCAGCCCACCGGTGCTGGCGAACGCCACCAGCATGAGGAACAGCCCGATCGCGTTGACCCCGTACGCCGCCACCCGGGCGTTCGTGCGCCGGCCCTGACCCTCGGTGCGCACCAGGTCGAGGACCTCGCCCTGCCAGTCACGCACCAGGCGCGCGATGTCGTCGCCGAGGCCGGATGACGGCTGCGTGAGACCCGGGTGCTCGGCGAGCAGGGCGGCACCGCCGGGGAGGCGGCGCCAGGCTCGGGCGGCGTCGGACACCGCCGTCTCCGCATGGGCGAGCACGAGCGCGGCCACACCGGTGTGCAGCGCCTCGCCGAGGGTGCCGGTGGGCGGGCGCCTGCCGGTGACCGCGGCAGTCAGCCGGTCGCGCCAGCGGCTCACCGTGGACTCGACCTGCCTGAAGAACTCGCCGGTGCCGACGAACTCCTGCCAGCGGGCGAGTACCTCGCCGCGCAGGAGGGTGCCGTCGGTCATCCCGGCCGCCACCCGGTCGTGGGCGACCTCGAAGCTCTCGTCGAGCGCCTCGACCAGCGCCGCTGCGGCAGTGTGCTGCTCATGGCTCGCGGCGACCAGTTCCTCGGTGCGGGCCGAGAGCGAGTCGACTGCGCCTCGCAGGGTCTGCCCGACGACGATGGACCGGGCCCGGGCGTCGCCGGCCAGGGCCTCCAGCCACGCGCGAAGGCGCGCGTAGGCGTCATCCGGGAGCCGGCCGTCCTCGAGCACCACCTCGGGGACGGTGAAGATGGGGGCGGTGGGCAACCGCTGCTCGCGCAGCATCGTGGCCAGGTGCGGGCGGATCTCGTCGACGGCGCTCTCAGCGATGCGGTCGAGCACGATGGCCACGGCGGTGCCGCGGTCGGCGGCGGTGCGCAGCAGGTCCCAGGGCACGGCGTCGGCGTAGCGGGCGGCGGTCGTGACGAACAGCCAGAGGTCGGCGGCCGCGAGCAGCTGGGTGGCGAGCTCGCGATTGGCCGACACCACCGAGTCGATGTCGGGCGCGTCGAGCAGTGCGAGCCCGGCGGGCAGGGTGGTGCTCTCGGCCAGCCGCACGGTCGCCCCGCTCGCGTCGCCGACGTCGCGGCCGGTCACCCGCGCGAGGCCGGGAAGGATGCGGTCGCCCTCGAACCATCGGGCGTCGTCGGAGTGGTGCACCAGCACGGGTGTCGTCGTCGTGGGCCGCAGCACGCCGGCACGGCTCACCTCGGCGCCGACGAGCGAGTTCACCAGCGTCGACTTGCCGGCACCCGTGGACCCGCCGACCACCGCGAGCAGCGGGGCGTCCAGCGACCGCAGCCGGGGGATGACGTAGTCGTCGAGCTGGGCGATGAGCTGTCGGCGGTTGACCTCGGCGGATTCGCGGTCGGGCACGTCGAGGAGCAGCACGGCGCGGTCGACCTCCCCGCGCAGGTCCTCCACCGCCGAGACCAGGGTCAGCCCTCCCGGCTCGTCCTCCACGCGCCCAGGGTAGCCAGCGCGGTGCCGATGTCCGCGCATCGCCACCCCGGGCAGGTCGCGGGTCGCGATCCCGGGCAGGATGACGCGGTGCGCATCTTCGTCGCCGTCGAGCCGTCACCGGATGCCGTGGAGCACCTCGACGCCTTCCTCGAGCCCCGGCGCGGCTCGG
>JBOFLR010000425.1:0-3117 GCA_051657965.1 Dermatophilaceae bacterium | reverse complement strand
CCCTGGTGGCTGAACCCGTTGTGGTCGTTGCGCCAGCACGTCGAGGTGAGCAGCACGTTGAGCGAGGAGACCGGCGCCCGCCACGGCAGGGTCTGGGCGTGCTGCATCCACTTGGTGTGCTGCACCGCCATCGACGCCGACACCATCGCGAACGCCTCGTACGTCGCGAACAGCCCGTGCCGTCCGGTGAGCAGGTAGCCCTCCAGCCAGCCCTGGCACAGGTGCTCGCTGAGCACCTCCATGACCCGGCCGTCGGGTCCGAGCTGGGTGTCGGTGTCCTCCAGCGGCCCGAGGAAGCACCGGTCGGTGGCCTCGAAGATCGCCTGCAACCGGTTGCTGGCCGTCTCGTCGGGGCAGAACAGGCGGAACACGCCGCCGCCGTCCTCGGTGTCGGTGGCGCGGTGGAGGTCACGCATCAGCTGCCCGATCGGCGCGGTGTTGCCGGCGTAGGTAGCGCCCCGCCCGGCGGCCAGCGCGACCTCGTAGGCCTCCAGTGCCGGGATGGGGAGCGGTTCGCGGAGCCGACCGCCGTTCGCGTAGGGCGTGGCCGTCATCCGTGTGTCGCCGTCGGGGGCGAGTGCCCGGAGCTCGGGCACGAGACGGCCGTGGTCGTCGAAGAGCTCGTCGGGCCGGTAGGAGCGCAGCCACTCCTCCAGCAGCCGCAGGTGCTCGGGGTTCTCCTTCAGGCCGGAGAGCGGTACCTGGTGGCTGAGGTTGGTGCCCTCGACCTGGGTGCCGTCGACCTCGTGCGGTCCGGTCCAGCCCTTGGGGGTGCGCAGCACGATGGCCGGCCACCGGTGCCGTACCGCCTCGCTCGGTCCGGATGACGCCCGCGCCTCGGTCTGGAGGGCGCGGATCCGCTCCTGCGCCCCACGCAGCGCCGCGAGCGTCGCCCGGAACACCTCGCGGGGGTCGTCGCCGGCCACCGTCACCGGGTCCCAGCCCTGGCTGCGCAGGTAGGCCTCGACGTCGGCGTCGTCGGTGCGCCCGAGCACCGTGGGGCCGGCGATCTTGTAGCCGTTGAGGTGCAGGATCGGCAGCACGGCTCCGTCGCGCCGCGGGTTGAGGAAGTTCGGCAGCCGCCAGCTCGCCGACAGTGGCCCGGTCTCCGCCTCGCCGTCGCCGACGACGCAGGCCACCGTCAGATCGGGGTTGTCGAACGCCGCGCCCGCGGCGTGCACGAGCGCGTAACCGAGCTCGCCGCCCTCGTGGATGCTGCCCGGCGTCTGCACGCTGACGTGGCTGGGGATGCCACCGGGCGAGGAGAACTGACGGAACAGCGCGCGGAGGCCTGCGGCATCCTCGGTGACGTCGGGGTAGATCTCGGAGTAGGTGCCCTCCAGGTACCCGGCGGCGACCAGGGCCGGGCCGCCGTGCCCGGGCCCGGTGACGTAGAGCCAGTCGCTGTCGGTCTCGCGGATGACGCGGTTCACCAGGGCGTAGATCATCGACAGGCCGGGGCTGGTGCCCCAGTGCCCGAGCAGGCGAGGCTTGATGTGCTCGATGGTCAGCGGCTCGCGGAGCAGGGGGTTCTCGCGGAGGTAGATCTGCCCGACCGTGAGGTAGTTGGCCGCGGCCCACCACCGCAGGTCGAGGTCGAGCTCGGCGTCGGTGTAGGTGGTCATGGGAGACGACTGCCCGTTCATGGTCCGAGCCAACCGCGCGGCAGCGCAGTCGACAACCCCTGTGCCGCATCTGTTCCGACGATTGCGCACCACATCGTCGGGTAGCTCTTCTCCACCCGGACGAATCGACGGAAAGGAACCTCCATGTCGGATGACGAGAAGGCCGCCAAGGAGCTGGTGGAGACCCTGCGAGACGGCGAACGCGGGTACCTCACCGCTGCCGAGAAGCTGCGCGACGGCGACCGACCCGAGTGGGCGGCGACCATGCAGCGGCTCTCCGAGCAACGCGCCGAATTCCGCCGCGAGATCGTCTCCCTCGGTCATGAGTACGGCGACGACGTCGACGAGAGCGGCACCGCCACCGCCGCCCTGCACCGGGGTTGGCTCTCGCTCAAGGACGCCCTGACCGGGGACGACGCCGGCAGCGTGCTCGGCGCTGCCGTCACCGGGGAGAACCACACGGTGTCGGAGTACGAGAAGGCGCTCGGCCGGGATCTGAGCGCCGGCTTCCGCGAGGTCGTCGCGCGACAGCACACCGCCGTCGTCGCCGCCCGGGACGAGGTGAAAGCGCTCCAGGTCGCGGACTGACCCCGCTGGTCGAGAGGGACTGCCCGGATGCCAGCAGGATGACGTAGCTGCCGGTCGCGCGTCGGCAGCTACGCCTGCCGCTCGAGTTGGACTCTCACTCCAGCCCGGTCCTTCTGGATCCAATATTCGACGATCCGACCGTCGTCGACCCGATAGACCGCGCTGGTCACCTCACGAACGAGCTGGCCCGTCGGCGGCATCCCCTCGGCTGCGCCGACGTGCCGACCGGTCTGACACCACCGCACGTAGACCTTGTCGTCCTCGGCGAGGCATTCGAGCACCTCGACGACGAACGCGCCGTACATCTGCTGCATCTCCTGGACGTGCTCGACGTACTCCTGCGGTGTCCGGGGCACGGTCTGTTCTGCTTCGGAGATGACCTGGTGCGCGAGCACCGTGGGCGCGAGGAGCAGATGAGCTCGGTCGAGGTCCGCACCTCCACGCACCTGCGCGACGAAATCCAGCACGAGCTGCTTCGGTGTCGTCATGGACTCTGCTCCTTGGCCACGGCGGGGCGCCGGCGGGTCGAGAGGTGAAAGCATCACGAGCCGAGTCGCTCAGGTGCCGGGTCGCCAGTGGGCACCGAACTCGCGGCGCTGCCACGCCACGTTACCGACCGCGACTCCCGCGGTGACGACGACACCGATCGCCACGGCGAGGACCGGTAGCCCGGTCGCGGCCTGGACACCGGCGGCGAGACCGGTGCCGGCCAGGGCCCCGTTGACGACCGAGACCAGTGACGCCATGGTCAGCCACACCTGCCCGCGTCGACGGCTCACCATGGTGCGTTCCACGCCGTCCCACTCGTCGTCGTCACTGCGGAAGAACCGTGCCGCGCTCGGACCGAAGTCGGCGTAGACCGCCCGGACGCGCAGCATGTCCCGGAGGTGTACGACATCCTCGA
>JBOFLR010000424.1:0-3383 GCA_051657965.1 Dermatophilaceae bacterium | reverse complement strand
GCCCGACCGGGCGAGCACCTGGCCGACCACCGCGGTCTTCCCGATGCCGGCGTCGCCGCCGAGCAGCACGGCGCCGCTCCCGCCGCCGCCGAGCGCGGCGACGATGCGCTCGACCTCGGCGTCACGACCGACGAGCGGGATGGCAGGACGAGGCGACACGAGCTCGATCATGGCACCCGCCGCCGACGTCGTCGCTGCCGTCATGGATGCCGCGGCCGGCTGCCGTCGAGTGCCCGGCCGACCGGCCGATCGGACCGCCGACCACGGAGGCCGGCGACCGCGCGCGCCACGAACCCCGACAGGGGATGCGCGGCGACCGGTACCGGTGGATGCCGGCCGTCCCGGTGGACACCGGCGAGCTCGAGCCGGTGCTCGACCTCGGCCGCCACGAACAGGGGGTCTGCGTAGATGCTCACAGTGCCTTCTCTTTCCGATCGGTCACCGGGTCGGTCCCGGCCACGGCATCCACGGTCGTCCGCTGAGGTGAGCGCCCACATCGGGTGACTGCCGTACGTGTCCGGCGTGCCGGCTGCCTGAGGTACCTCATCGAACCCATTCGCGACCAGGCCGAGAGCGGCGTCAGGTACGTGCCGTCGAGACAGGGGTCTGCACCCACCCGACTCGACGTCATGCACCTGACTCCGCATAAGCACAAGCGCTATTGTGCAATGACTCTTGTGCGGCTAGGTTTGACGAATGACGAAGCCCGAAGTCCGCACGTTGCGCGACGCCGCACCCCTGGCCGCTCTCGCTCATCCGTTCCGCGCGCGGATGATGGATGCCCTCAAGGTGGACGGGCCGTCGACGGCGTCGACGCTCGCCAGGCGAACCGGCCAGGCGGTCGGCAACGCCAGCCACCACCTCAAGGTGCTCGCGACCGCCGGTCTGATCGAGGAGGCCCCCGAGCTGGCCCGCGACAACCGCGAACGCTGGTGGCGTCTGGTGTCCACCGGTACCCGCTGGAGCCGCACCGGCCTCACCGATCCGGCTGCCGTCGACGCGGCCCGCGAGGCCGAGGCACTCGGCTGGCGCCGCCAGGAGGAACGAGTACGCAGTTGGATGACGAACGCCGAGTCCGACCCCGCGTGGGACGACGCCGCCTTCGCCACGCAGAACTGGCTCCGGGTCACGCCGGAGGAGCTGCGCGAGCTGGCCGAGGAGGTCGTCGAGGTCCTGGTCCGATGGGGGCAGCGCGAGCTCCCGGACGACGGCGCGGAGCGCGAGCCGGTGCTCGTGTTCGCCCGGGGGTTCCCGTGCCAGCCGTGACCGGCCCGGCCGCCCGGATGACGCCCGCCCGCCGCCCGAGCGGGGCGCCAGGCCCGGGTGTCGCGAGCGCCGCCTTCCGGATGCTGTGGCTCGCCCACGGCGTGTCGATGCTCGGCTCGATGACCACCACCGTCGCGCTGCCGCTGCTCGCGGTCTCCGCCTTCGACGCCGGCCCGCTGTGGATGGGTGCCCTCACCGCGGCGGTGTGGGTGCCGTGGCTCGTCGTCGGCCTGCCCGCCGGCGCCTGGGTCGACCGGTTCGACCCCCGCCGGGTGATGCTGTCCGCCGACCTCGCCGCATCGGTGGCCGTCGTGTCGGTGCCGGTGGCCTGGGCGTTCGGACTGCTGACGCTGCCGCACCTCGCGGTCACCGCGGTGGCGACCGGCACGGCGTCGGTGTTCGTACGTTCCGCGGCGCCCGTGCTGCTACCCCGGCTCGTCGGTGCCGACGAGCTGGCGCCGGCGAACGCGCGGCTCCTCGGCACCGACTCGGCGATGCAGGTGGCCGGCCCGGGGGTGGGTGGGCTGCTGGTGGGGCTCGCTTCCGCCGCCTGGGCGCTGATCGCCGACGCCGTCTCGTTCCTCGTCTCCGCGTGGTGCCTGCATCGCCTGCGAGTCCCCGGCCCCCGGCCCGAGCCACCCGCGCGTGAACCGCTCGGGCGCGAGGTCGCCGAGGGCGTGCGGGTGGTCGCCCGGGACCGGTACCTGCGCTTCTTCGTGGTGCAGGGCGGGGTCGGCAACTTCGCCCTCACCGGGTACGGCGCCCTGCTCGTGCTGCACGCGGTTCGGGACCTGCGTCTCGCGCCCGCCACCGTGGGCGTCGTGCTCGCACTGGGCAGTACCGGCGGGCTGGTCGGCGCAGCCGTCGCGACGCGCGCGGTCCGGCGGTGGGGCGAGGCTCGGGCGATGGTCGCCCTCCAGGTGCTCGGCGGACCGCCGGCCCTGCTCGTCGCCGTCGGCCGGCCGGGCTGGACGGTGGCGCTCGTGCCGCTCGGGCTGGCACTCGTGGGCATGGGGGTGGTGGGCGCCAACGTCATCCGGGCGGCGTTCCGGATGCGCTACGTTCCGAGCCACCTGCTCGGTCGCACCCTCGCTGCCGGGTCGCTCGTCGCCTACGGGACGATGCCGGTGGCGGGGCTCCTCGCCGGCTGGCTTGGGGCGGTCCTCGGCGTGCGTGAGACCATCGCCTTGATGGCTACCCTGTTCGTGGCATCGTCGCTGGTGGTGCTCATCGGCCCGTACGGCCGGGGGCGCGAGCTGCCGAGTCAGCCGATGGCGACGTGCAGCAGCGGGTCGACGGCAACCGCGAGGAAGATCACCGTCACGTAGGTGATGGAGTAGTGGAAGAGGCGCATCGGCCGCAGCGCCGCGCCGGTCACCCCGTCGACGGCGGCCCGCAACAACCGGTGCGCCTCGGCGAGGAACACCGCACCCGCGGCGACCGCGGCAGCCAAGTACACCCACCCCATCGACGCGACCGGCACCAGGACCAGAGAGGCGCCCACCATCGCCCACGAGTAGGCCACGACCCGGCGCCCGACCGCCACCGCACCTCGCTGCACCGGCAGCATCGGCACTCCGGCGGCGGAGTAGTCGTCGCGGAACGCCATCGACAGCGGCCAGTAGTGCGGCGGCGTCCAGAAGAAGATGACGAGGAACAGCACCACCGCCGGCCAGCCGACGGTGCCGGTGACGGCCGACCAGCCGATGAGGGTGGGCATGCAGCCGGCGACACCACCCCAGACGATGTTCTGCGAGGTGCGCCGCTTGAGCAGCACGGTGTACCCCACGGCATAGAGCGCGATCGCGGTGAGCGACAACGCCGCCGAGGCGAGGTTGACGACGGCGGCGAACCACAGTGTCGAGGCCGCGGTGAGCACCGCGCCGAACACCAGCGCCGCGCGAGGAGTGACGACGCCGGTGACGAGCGGTCGCCCGCTCGTGCGGTGCATCATCGCGTCGATGTCGCGGTCGTAGAGCGAGTTGAACGTATTGGCCGCGCCGGCGCTGAGGATGCCGCCGACAAGGGTCGCGAGCACCAGCCACCACGACGGCACCCCGCGCTGGGCCAGGAACATCACCGGCACGGTGGTCACGAGCAACAGCTCGATGATGCGC
>JBOFLR010000423.1:0-7466 GCA_051657965.1 Dermatophilaceae bacterium | reverse complement strand
GGCGCCGGCGACGCGGGTGGACGCCATGGCGTCGAAACGCGCGACCATCGGTGCCTCTAGGCTCGGCGGCACCATGAGTCACGATCCGCCGCGTGCCGACCCCGATCTCGTCGCCCGGCTGCGGGCCGACCTCCTCGGTGCCGGTTTCACCGTCACCGGGGTCACGGACCTCCTCGGACCGCTCGCCGCCGCCGCGCTCGACCGTGAGCAGGCGCTCCCCGCGCGACGCGTCGCCGCGTCATCCGACCAGCCCGCCGCCGTGCTCGTGCGGCTGTTCACGCTCGGCGACGCGGTCGACAGCGGTGAGGTGGATGCCGTGCTGCCCTCGCTCGGTGCGCAGGGCGCGGTCGCCCTGGGCCTGGCCGTCCCGGAGGGTGACGCGGTGGTGGCCACGTGCGACCTGCGCCCGTACGCGGCCGACGGCCGTGACTGGTGGGTCGCGTCCGACCTCGGCGAGCTCGCCACCCGGCGCCCGCTGCGGCCCGACCACGTGCTCGGCATCGGCGGCGCGTCGACGACGCTCGCGTCCTGGACCCCCCGCCCCCGGGTCGCCCGCGCGCTCGACGTCGGCACCGGCTGCGGCGTCCAGGCCCTGCACCTGCGTGACCACGCCGACACCGTCGTGGTCACCGACGTCTCGCGTCGAGCGCTCGGCTTCGCCCGCTTCACCTCGGCCCTCGACGGTGCCGCGTGGGACGTGCGGTCGGGCTCGATGCTCGACCCGGTCGCCGGCGAGATCTTCGACCTGGTCGTGAGCAACCCGCCGTTCGTCATCACCCCGCGCGACGGGGTCGTGCCGCGGTTCGAGTACCGCGACGCCGGCGCCGCCGGGGATGGCGTGGTGCGCGACCTGGTGCGCGGCGTCGGCGCCCACCTGGCGCCGGGCGGCATCGCCCAGATCCTCGGCAACTGGGAGGTCCCACGCGGTACCACCTGGACCGAGCGGGTGTCCGGCTGGCTCGACGGCACGGGCCTCGACGCGTGGGTGGTGCAGCGCGAGACGCAGGACCCGGCCGAGTATGCGGAGACGTGGGCCCGGGACGGCGGTCATCACCCGGGCACGGCCGACTTCAACACCATGTACGCCGCGTGGCTCGACGACTTCGCCTCGCGCGACGTCGAGTCGATCGGCTTCGGCGTGCTCACCCTCCAGCGTCCGGCCACCGACCGCCCGGTGTCCGTCGACCTCATGGACGTGCCATGGCCGGTCGAGTCGCCGATGGGGCAGCGGATCCTCGACGGCCTGGTGATGCGCGCGTGGCTCGCCGAGCACGACGACTCGGCGGTGCTCGACGTCGCGTGGCGCTGCGCCGCCGACGTCCACGAGGAGCGCCACCTGCTCCCCGGCGCCGCCGATCCCTCGGCGATCGTCCTGCGGCAGGGTGGCGGGCTGCGCCGCCACCTGTCTCTGACCACCGTCACCTCGGCACTGGTGTCGGTCTGCGACGGGCGGATGACGGCCCACGCGGCCGCGGCGGCGATCGCCGGCATCCTCGGTCTCGACGACGGTGCCGTGCGCACCGAGGTGGTCGCCTTCGTCCGGGACGCCGCCAAGGACGGCCTGCTCGTCCGGTGACGGCCACTACTCCGTCCCAGTGACGACCACGGCTGCGTCCGGATGGCGATCGGCCGCCCTGTCCGGTGACGGCTGGCCGTCTGGTCCGATGGCGACCGACCGCCTGTCCAGTGACGGCTGGCCGTCTGGTCTGATGACGGCCGGTCGCCGTCTGATCGGATGACGGCTGATCGCTGGTCCGGTCCGGCCGGTCGCCGTTTGTGAGTGAGGACTCACTCCGCTAGGGTCGACCAGGTGACGCCCCGAGCCACCGCACTGCATCCGGACGAACGCCGGGCCACCATCGTCGAGGTCGCCCTGCCACTGCTCAGAGAGCACGGCGCCGCCCTGACCACCAGGCAGGTCGCCGACGCCGCCGGTATCGCCGAGGGAACACTGTTCCGGGCCTTCGGCACCAAGGATGAGCTCGTGAAGGCCTGCTGTGCAACGGTGTTCGACGACACGAAGGTGGTCGAGGCCATCACCGCCATCGACCGCGACCTCCCGCTCGAGTCCCGGTTGACCGCCGCGGTCGCCCTCTGCCAGGAGTACCTCGGCGGAGTGATCGAGCTGGTCTTCGCGCTCCGCTCCGGCGGGATGCCGCCCGGTGTACTCCCCGACCGGCCACCCCGCCGCTCCGCCACCGGCACCGGCGCGCACTCCAGCCGGGTGCGCAACGACGAGCGCATCGATGCCGCGCTCACGTATGTCGTCGGCACCGACGCCGAGCTCCTCCGCCTGCCGGTGCAGCGCGTCGTCGACGTGCTCGCCAACCTCACCATGGCCAGCGTGCACCCGATGTTCCGTGCCCGCTCGCTCACCGCCGCCGAGATCGTCTCGGTGGTGCTCGACGGCACCAGGAGGGCGTAGATGACGTCGCTGCTCACCATCGTCCGCGCGCGCCTTCGGCCGTACCGCGGCATGATCGCGGCGCTCCTCGTGCTCCAGCTCGCCGGCACGGTGGCCTCGCTCTATCTGCCGAGCCTCAACGGACGGATCATCGACGAGGGTGTCGCCGCGGGTGACACCGGCTTCATCCTCTCGGCCGGCGCCGTGATGCTCGGCGTCTCGCTCGTGCAGATCGCCGCCACCGTGGGGGCCACCCGGCTGGGCGCCGCCACCGCGGCCGGGGTGGGCCGCGACCTGCGGGCGGCGGTGTTCCAGCGCGTCGGTGGCTTCTCGGCGCGCGAGGTGTCCGGATTCGGCGCCCCCACGCTGATCAGCCGCAGCACCAACGACGTCACCCAGGTGCAGCAGGTGCTCTACATGAGCCTGTCGATGCTCGTCTCCGCGCCGATCGCCATGGTGGGCGGCATCGCCATGGCGCTGCGCGAGGACCCCGGCCTGGCCTGGCTGGTCGCCGTCGCGGTGCCGGCGCTCGGCGTCACCGTCGGGGTCGTGGTCTCCCGCATGGTGCCGTACTTCCGCCGCATGCAGACCTCCGTCGACTCGGTCAACCGCATCCTGCGCGAGCAGATCACCGGCATCCGGGTGGTGCGTGCCTTCGTGCGCGAGGGGGTCGAACGCGAGCGGTTCGGCGAGGCGAACTCCACGTACACCGCCACCGCCCTGGCCGTCGGGCGCCTGCAGTCGCTGGTGTTCCCGCTCGTCATGGTCATCTTCAACGCCTCCACGGTCGCGGTGCTGTGGTTCGGCGCGCAGCGGGTCGAGTCCGGCGCCATGCAGGTGGGCCAGCTCACCGCGTTCATGGCGTACCTCATCCAGATCCTCATGTCGGTGATGATGGCGACCTTCGTGTCGATGATGGTGCCGCGGGCGTCGGTGTCGGCCGGCCGCATCGAGGAGGTGCTCGTCACCGAGTCCTCGGTGCGGCCACCCACGCCGGATGACGCCCGCACCCTTCCGCCCGGCCCGCTCACCGTCGAGCTGCGCGAGGCCACGTTCGCCTACCCGGGGGCGCGCAGCCCGGTGCTGCGCGAGGTGTCGTTCGTCGCTCGGCCCGGCAGCGTGACCGCGATCGTCGGCTCCACGGGCGCGGGCAAGACCACGCTCGTCGGACTCGTTCCGCGGCTGCACGACGTCACCGGCGGGGCGGTGCTGGTGGGCGGTGTCGACGTGCGCCAGAGCGACCCGCGCAGTCTGGGCTCGCGCATCGGCCTGGTGCCGCAGCGGCCGTACCTGTTCACCGGCACGGTCGCCTCGAACCTCCGGCTCGGCGACCCGGACGCCACCGACGACGAGCTGTGGCAGGCGCTGCGCGTCGCCCAGGCCGAGGAGTTCGTGCGCGCCATGCCGCAGGGCCTCGACGCGCCGATCAGCCAGGGCGGCACCAACGTCAGCGGTGGTCAGCGTCAGCGCCTGGCCATCGCCCGCGCCCTGGTGCGCCGTGCCGACGTCTATCTCTTCGACGACGCGTTCTCCGCGCTCGACGTCGCCACCGACGCCCGGCTGCGGGCCGCGCTGCGTCCGGTCACCCGCGACGCCACCGTGCTCGTCGTCGCCCAGCGGGTGTCCACGATCCGCGATGCCGACCTGGTCGTGGTCCTCGAGGACGGCGCCGTCGTGGGCACCGGCACCCACGACGAGCTGCTCGCCGGATGCCCGACCTACCGCGAGATCGTCGAGAGCCAGCTGCAGGTGGAGGAGGCAGCATGAGCGACACGCTGAAGACGGCCGAGGAACGGGCGGCCGACGAGCGCCGCGGGCCCACCGGCATCCGGCGGCAAGGGCCACCGCAGGCCGCGATCGGCCAGCCGACCGAGAAGTCGCGCGACTTCGGCCCGTCCGCACGCCGGCTCCTCGGCCTGCTGCGGCCCGAACGCGCCGTCATCGGCGCGGCGCTGCTGCTCGCGCTGGTCAGCGTGTCGCTGAACGCGGTGGGCCCGGCGGTGCTCGGGCGTGCCACCGACCTGGTCTTCTCGGGCTTCTTGTCCCGCGACCTGCCGGCCGGCACCTCGCAGGCGGATGCCGTGGCCGACCTGCGCGCCCGTGGCGAGGACCGCCTCGCCGACGTGCTCGCCGGGGCGCGTGACCTGGTGCCCGGGCAGGGCATCGACTTCGGCGTGCTCGGCCGCGTGCTGCTCCTGGCGCTCGGCATCTATCTCGTGGCGGCGCTGCTCCAGTTCGTGCAGGGCCGGCTGCTCACCGGCGCGGTGAACCGCGCGGTGTTCCGGCTGCGGTCCGAGGTCGAGGAGAAGCTGCACCGGCTCCCGCTGCCGTACGTCGACTCCCAACCGCGTGGCGAGCTGCTCAGCCGGGTCACCAACGACATCGACAACGTCGCGCAGAGCCTCCAGCAGGTGCTCAGCCAGCTGGTCACCTCGCTGCTCACCGTGCTCGCGATGGTGGGCATGATGCTCTGGCTCTCGCCGCTGCTCGCCCTGGTCGCGCTCGTGACCATCCCCGTGACGATGCTGGTCACGGCGGCCATCGGCAAGCGTTCGCAGCGGCACTTCGTGCAGCAGTGGGCGAGCACGGGCCAGGTCAACGCCATCGTGGAGGAGACCTTCACCGGACACGACCTGATCACCGTGTTCGGCCGGCGCGAGGAGGTGGGGCGGGAGTTCGACGCCCGTAACGGCGAGCTGCACGACGCCAGCCTGCGCGCCCAGTTCGTCAGCGGCGTGATCATGCCGGCGATGATGTTCATCGGCAACCTCAACTACGTGGCCATCGCCGTGATCGGCGGGCTCCGTGTCGCCACCGGCGCGATGACCGTCGGCGAGGTGCAGGCCTTCATCCAGTACTCGCGTCAGTTCACCCAACCGCTCACCCAGGTGGCCTCCATGGCCAACCTGGTGCAGAGCGGGGTGGCCTCGGCCGAGCGGGTCTTCGAGGTGCTCGACGCCGACGAGCAGGAGCCGGATGCCGGCCGGCCGGCCGAGATCGAACAGCCATGCGGTCGTGTCGTATTCGACGATGTCTCGTTCTCGTACACGCCCGACCGGCCGCTGATCCAGCACCTCGACCTGGTCGTGGAGCCGGGCCAGACCGTGGCCATCGTCGGCCCGACCGGTGCCGGCAAGACGACCCTGGTCAACCTGCTGCTGCGCTTCTACGAGCTCGACGGCGGCCGCATCACCCTCGACGGCGCCGACATCACCGAGCTCACCCGTCACGACCTGCGCTCGCGCATCGGCATGGTGCTGCAGGACACCTGGCTGTTCGGTGGCACCATCCGCGACAACATCGCCTACGGCCGCCCGGGCGCCACCGACGACGAGGTGCTGGCGGCGGCCCGCGCCACGTACGTCGACCGGTTCGTGCAGTCGCTCCCCGACGGTTACGACACGGTGCTCGACTCCGAGGCCGGCAACATCAGTGCGGGCGAGCGCCAGCTCGTCACCATCGCCCGGGCATTCCTCGCCGCGCCGCTGCTGCTCGTGCTCGACGAGGCGACCAGTTCGGTGGACACCCGCACCGAGCTGCTCGTGCAACAGGCGATGACGGCACTGCGGTCCGACCGCACCAGCTTCGTCATCGCGCACCGGCTCTCGACGATCCGGGACGCCGACCTGATCCTCGTCATGGAGGACGGCCGCATCGTCGAACGCGGTTCACACGCTGAGTTGCTCTCGGCCGGAGGCGCATTCGCCCGGTTGCACGCCGCCCAGTTCAGTGGAGCGGCCTCCGATCGGTAACCAGGCGGGCGCCATCCGCCCGGGGGCCGGCGCCGGCGGCATCCGGGCGGTGACCGGCGCCGGCGGCGCCAGATCGGTGACCGGGGCCGGCGGCATCCGGCCGGCTGCGCGTCATCCGCTCGGACGGGCCAGCCGGGGTGCCTGCCGGTCGAGCTGGTCGGCGAGCAGGCGGCGCAGGGCGAGCGACCAGGTGGCGCTCATGTGGCTGTTGTCGCTGTAGACCACGGTGGTCCCCACCACCGGTGGGCACGAGGTCGCCGTGCAGAACCACGAGGTCGGGTCGACCACGGTGGCTCCTGCGGCCAGTGCCGCGCGTGCCGTGGCGGCGCGGCGCGGGAGGTCGCTGAGCGCGGTGGCGCGTGGTACTGCGCAGCGGCGGGCGTCGGCCACGTTCGAGGCGAGGCAGTCGGGGATGTCGGTGCCCGGATACGGCGTGTCGGCGAGCACGCTGACCCCGAGCTGCTGCCGGCGCAGGGCCCGCACCGTGGTGTCGACCCCGCGGGCCCACGCCTGGGTGAATCCGGGGTCCTTGCGCTCCGACCCGGTGAACGCACTGAGCAGCACGTGCTGTGGACGCTCCTCGGCGATGCGGGCCATGACCTTGTCGCGCCAGGTGTAGCACTCCCGGTAGTCGCGCTTGAGGATGGTGTTGACCAGCTTCACGTCGTAGAGCGGACAGCCCGACTTGGTCATCGAGATCACCCGCCAGCCGCGCTGCAGGGCGATGCCCTCGACGGCGGGGAGCCATTGGTAGGCGTGGGAGTCCCCGGCGAGGACGACGGTCGTGGTGCCGTTCGGGTCGCCGAACACGCACTCGCCGTTCGGTTCTCGCGCGAGCTCGGACTCGAGCAGATCGACCATGCACGACACCCCGTCGCCGGTGCGCGGGTCGGGAGTGTCCTTCGGTGCCTCGTCGATCGGTGGCGACACGTTCGCCGGGACGGCACGCATGGTCACCGCCGAGCCCACCGCCGAGACGATCCGCGCCGGGTCTGCCGTCGACGCGTCCGCGCCGGTGCCGCGTGGGGCCGGGATGAGCACGGCGGCGGCCAGCGTGGATGACGCCGCCACCGAGACCGACATCGCGCCGAGGCCGAGGGTCCGCACCGGGGCGCGCAACAGCCACCGGGCCGCGCGGATGGGGTTCTCGAACCCGATGAGGCTCACCGACGCGAGCCAGAGGGTGAGGGTGATGGCGATGGCGGTGTGGGTGGGGGTGGGTGTGGTGGTGTCGAGGTAGGTGGGGGTGAGGGTGAGGATGGGCCAGTGCCAGAGGTAGATGCCGTAGGAGGTGCGGCCGAGGGCTTGGG
>JBOFLR010000422.1:0-5454 GCA_051657965.1 Dermatophilaceae bacterium | reverse complement strand
CGCCCACTCGAGACCCTGGTGCTGCCGGCCGACCCGTTGGTGCTCGTCGCGGAGGGCATCGAGAAGCCGGGCAACCTCGGCGCCGTGCTCCGCACCGCCGACGCCGCCGGCGCGGCCGCGGTCGTCGCGGTCGACCCGGCCACCGACTGGGGCAACCCCAACGTCGTGCGAGCCAGCAAGGGCACGGTGTTCTCGGTCCCGGTGGCCGCCACCGACGGTGACGGGATACGAACCTGGTTGCGACGTCACGGTATCCGGCTGGTGGCCACCACGCCTGACGCCCGGCTCCAGTACATCGAGGCCGACCTCCGGGGCGCTCTCGCCGTCGCGATCGGCACCGAGAAGCACGGCCTCAGCGACCAGCTGCTGCGTGGCGCCGATCTCCACGTCCGCATCCCGATGGCAGGTCGGGTCAACTCCCTCAACGCCGCTACCGCTGCGGCAGTCGTGGCGTACGAAGCGGTGCGGCAACGGGCCGGATGACGCCCCACCGCGCCTGTCGGATGACGCCCACCGCGCACACCGGACGACGCCTGCGGCGCACCGTGGCGCCATCCCGGATGACGCCCGCGGCGCGGTCCGGACGACGCCTGCGGCGCACCGCGGCGCGATCCCAGATGACGCCCGCGGCGCGGTCCGGACGACGCCCGCGGCGCACGTCGGACGACGCCTGCGGCGCACCGTGGCGCTATCCCAGATGACGCCCGCGGCGCGCGTCGGGTGCGGCATCCGTGCTGGCCAACGCACGGTCGAGCAGGGCCCGGACTGCCACCCGAGGGGGGTGTCCGGAGCACCCCCGCGCGTGTGCAACCATGAACGGCATGCGAGTCGACCACGTCGTCTATGCGGCAGAGCGCGACGGCCTCCAGGCCACGGCGGCTCGGCTGGCCGACCAGATCGGCGTCGCAGCGGTCGACGGCGGCGTGCATCCGAGGTTCGGCACGCGCAACGTCATCCTCCCGCTGGCTCACGAGCGCTATATCGAGGTCGTCGAGGTGCTCGACCACCCGGCATCCGACAAGGCGCCGTTCGGTCAGGTCGTGCGTGCCCGGTCGGAGTGCGGCGGCGGCTGGCTCGGCTGGGTGGTCCAGGTCGACGACATCTCCGAGCAGGAGACCCGCCTCGGCCGCCAGGCGGTCGACGGCAACCGGCACCGGCCCGACGGCACCGAGCTGCGCTGGAAACAGATCGGGGTCAAGGGCCTGCAGGCCGACCCGCAGCTGCCGTTCTTCGTGCAGTGGGAGGAGGGCGTGCCGCACCCGTCGAGCGACGCGCACACGATCGTCACCATCGACTCGTTGCAGATCGCCGGTGACCCGGATCGGGTACGCGACTGGCTCGGCCTGCCGGCCGACGACACCTCCTCCGCCATCGACTTCGAGTTCGTCTCGCCGCACGGCACGCCGGGGCTGATGTCGGTCACCTTCGAGACGCCCCGGGGCGACGTCACCGTCTGAGCGCGTCGACACGGGCGCCCGGCCGCCGGTCAGAGCGTGCGGGTGAGATAGGTGTTGTGCTCGGTGGCGCGGTAAGCACCGAACGGCGGGCACTCGACGAATCCGGCGGAGCGGTAGAGCGCGAGGGCCGGGCGGAACTGGGCCGCGGTCCCGGTCTCGAGACTGATCCGGCTCGCCCCGGCGGCACGCGCCTCGGCCAGCGCGTGCTCGAGCAGTCGTCGCCCGAGCCCCAGGCCACGACCTGCTGGACTCACGCGCATCGTCTTCAGCTCGAGGTGACCGTCGCCGAGGTCCTGGAGCGCCACCGACCCGACCAGCGAACCGTCCACTGCGGCGACCCACAACCGCACGCCGGGAGCGCGGAACGCTTCGAGGTCGAGCGCGTGGCGATCCGCAGGCGGTGCGCTCGGCTCCAGTTCCGCGAGGTGTTCCTCGAGCAGCGCCGCGACCCGCGGGTCGTCGAGGTCGGCGGGCTGCGGGTCCCACGCTCCGCGTGGGCGGACGATCGCCGCCGCGTCCCCTCGCTTACCCACGCTCCGGCCCTCGCGTCCTCCTCCGACGTCGCCGGAACGTGGGTGAGGATCGTCGGCAGGGCGACGATCTTCACCCACGTTCGACCGGCCGGGGGCGGTCACGGCAGGTGGTCGACGAGCTCGGGGGCCAGACCCACGTAGGTGGCGGGCGTCATCCGGACCAGCCGGTCCTCGACCTCGGAGGGGAGACCCAGACCGCGGACGAAGGCGACGAGATCCTCGCGGCCGATCCGCCGCCCGCGGGTGAGCTCCTTGAGCCGCTCGTAGGGCTCCTCCATGCCAGGCACACCGCGAGCGCCGAGCGCCCGCATCGCCGACTGCACCGGCTCGCCGAGCACCTCCCAGTTGGCGTCGAGGTCGGCGGCCATCGCCTCGGGGACGGCGTCGAGACCCTCGAGCCCGCGTGCGGCGTTGTCGATGGCGAGCACCGAATGGCCGACCGCGACGCCGATGTTGCGCTGCATCGAGGAGTCGGTGAGGTCACGCTGGAGGCGGCTCTGCACGAGCGTCGCCGAGAGCACGTCGAGGAGCGCGTTGCTCACCTCGAGGTTCGCCTCGGCGTTCTCGAAGCGGATCGGGTTGACCTTGTGCGGCATCGTGCTCGACCCGACGGTGCCCTGCCCGCGCACCTGGGCGAAGTAGCCCATCGAGATGTAGGTCCACACATCGGTGCACATGTTGTGCAGCACCCGGTTGAAGCGGGCGAGGTCGGCATACAGCTCGGCCTGCCAGTCGTGGCTCTCGATCTGGGTGGTGAGCGGGTTCCAGGTGAGGCCGAGATGCTCGACGAAGGAGCGGCTCACCTGCTGCCAGTCCGCACCGGGCACCGCGGCGAGGTGCGCGCCGTAGGTGCCGGTGGCTCCGTTGAGCTTGCCGAGGTACTCGGCATCCTCGACCCGGTCGAGCTGGCGCCGCATCCGCCAGGCCAGCACCGCGAGCTCCTTGCCCATCGTCGTCGGTGTGGCCGGCTGGCCGTGCGTGTGCGCCAGCATCGGCACCTCACGCAGGCTGGTGGCCATCGCGGCGAGCCGGTCGAGCAGAGCGCGCGCCCGCGGCATCCAGACGTGGCGCACCGCGCCCTGCACCATCAGCGCGTACGAGAGGTTGTTGACGTCCTCGCTGGTGCAGCAGAAGTGCACGAGCTCGGCGAGGCCACGATCCTCGGGCCGTGGCGCGATCTCGGCGAGGCGGCGCTTGAGCAGGTACTCGACCGCCTTGACGTCGTGCTGGGTCACGCGCTCGGTCTCGGTGATCTCGGCGATGTCGGCGGCGCCGAAACCGCTGACGACGGCGCGCAGGGCGGCCTGCTCGTCGGCGGTGAGTCGCCGCACCCCGGGCACGACCGCCAGCTCGGTGAGGTGGATCAGCCACTCCACCTCGACGTGCACCCGCGTCCGGTTGAGCGCGGGCTCGGAGAGGTGGTCGACCAGAGGCGCGACGGCGCTGCGGTACCGGCCGTCGAGAGCGCCGAGCGCGACCGGCGGCTCGAGCCCGGCCAGGCTGGTGGCGTCGGCGGGAAGGGACATGCCCGTCATCCTCCCAGAGCGCCCGGATGACGCCCGGTCACGTCCGCTCGGCGCCCGGGTAGGTCGAGACGCGACCAGGAGGACCGGCCCGGATAACGCCCCTGGAGCTACCGGCCGGCGTCTCGCGCGGTGTCGCGGTGAGCGAGGTCGGCGCGCACGTGGTCGAGGATGCCGGGCAGCGCCCCCGCGACCTCGGCGTAGGTCTGGTCGTAGGCGGGGTCGGTGCCGTACCACGGGTCGTCCATGCCGAGCTCGCCGGCGGCCACGGCCTCGGGGTCGAACGAGCGCAGCAGGCGCACCGTGGCCCGGTCGGCGTCGTCCCGGGCGAGCCGCTCGAGCATCCGGACGTGCACGTGGTCGGCCGCGAGCACGAGGTCGGACCGGTCGAACCAGTCCTGCTCGAACCGCCTCGCCCGGTGGGCGCTCCAGCCGACCTCGTCGTGCCCGTTGCGGCGCAACACGGCCGCGGTACGCGGGTGGATGCCGTTGCCGACCTCCTCGTCGGAGGTGCCGGCCGAGTCGACCTCGACCCGCTCGGCGAGCCCGGCCTCGGCGACGGCGTCGCGGATCATGAACTCCGCCATCGGCGACCGGCAGATGTTGCCCCAGCAGACGACGGTGATGCGGTACGGACGGTGCGCGGACGTCATCCGCCCATTCTCGCGGCCGGGCCCGGTGACGGTCGCGCGGCGGGTCAGGACGTGGTCGTGCGGAGCGCGTCACAGGAACCGGAGCTGTCGACCGTTTCGGGAGGGTCCGATGATAAAGACCGGCCCACGAGGGGCCGGGTGGAGTAGGTGGGGGCGTCGCGAGGGTTCACGAGACCGACGGGTACGCACCATCAGCCCCTCCACCGGAGCGGGCCCGTCACCCGCGGGCGTTGCCCGAAGTTTTCACAGAGCGCCCCGGGAACCACGGCGACCCAGCTCCGGCTAGGGCCCTGTTGCGCAAGACGGTCCGCGTCCTCGATGCGCTCCTGTGACGCCGGCTACGACGCGGAACCCGGGGTGAGCACGACGACTTCGGCGTCGTAGCCGGCGTCATAACGTCACGAGGCGCCGGACGGAGAGACTTTCGCAACACGCCCAGTCGTCCCGCATGGTGGGAGCCGGCGTGCTGAATCGGAGAGGACGCGACGCACGGTCGTCAAGTTGACAATCTACTGTCAAATGGACAGCATGCTGTCCATGACTCCTCGTACCGTGCATCTCGCCCTCGTCGACACCATGGCCGACTGGGAGGTCGGCTACCTCGCCGCGCACCTGACGCACCTCGGCGGCGAGAGTCCTCAGGGCGACCTCCGGCTGCGCACGGTCGGCCAGGCCGACCGGCCGGTCATCACCAAGGGTGGGCTGCGCGTCATCCCCGACCTCACCCTCGACGAGCTCGACCCACGGGACAGCGCGATGCTCGTGCTCCCGGGCGGCGACGAGTGGCACCTGCCCGAGCGGACGGGCCCGTTCGTCACCGCCGCCTCGGCCTTCCTCGCGGCCGGCACGCCGGTGGCGGCGGTGTGCGGGGCGACCTTCGCGTTGGCCGCCGCCGGGTTGCTCGACGATGTCGCGCACACGAGCAACGACCCATCCTTCCTCGCTGCGAGCGGGTATGCGGGAGGAGGCCGGTACGTCGGCGAACCGGCTGTCGTCGACGGCGACGTGGTGACCGCCACCGGCATCGCGCCCGTGCACTTCGCCGCGGCGGTGTTCCGCCGGCTCGGCGCGCACCCCGAGCACCGGCTCGACGCCTGGGTGCGGCTGTACGGCGACCGGGACCCGGCGGGGTACTTCGCCCTGATGTCGGCGTGAGCGGCACTCGCGAGCAGGAGCTGCTCTCCGACACCGCGCTGGCGGTGTTCCGGCTGAACGGTCAGTTCCTCGGGCTCGCCGAGCGCCTTGCTCGCCCGGCCGGCCTCACCGCCGCGTGGTGGCAGGTGCTGGG
>JBOFLR010000421.1:0-4627 GCA_051657965.1 Dermatophilaceae bacterium | reverse complement strand
CGTAGCCCACCGGCCACCACAGCTCGGGTTCGTCGACGACCGCCACGACCTGCACCGACGTGGACCCGGCCGGGACGAGCCCGCGCGCGTCGACGCCCTCGACCTCGCACTCGACGGTCGTGTCCTCGGCGACCGGGTGCGCCAGCGACGCCGTGACCGTCACCTGGCCGCGACCCTCCACCAGCTCGGCCCGGACGACCACGTCCTCGAACCGCGGCCCGGCGGACCGGACGAGCGCCACGCTCTTCCAGAGGCCCGCCGAGGCGGTGTCGATCCCCCAGTCCCAGCCGAAGCTGCACGCCATCTTGCGCAGGGCGTTGTACGGATGGTGGTTGGAGTGCGGTCGGTAGCCGAGCCGCAGGCTCTCCGCGTCGGCCGCGGCGACGGCCGACGAGAACGTGACGGTCAGCAGGTTCGAGCCGTCCCGCAGGTGCTCGGTGACGTCGAACCGGTAGGTGCGGTGCATGTTACGGGTCCGGGCGATCTCCTCGCCGTTGAGGATGACGATCGCGACCGTGTCGAGGCCCTCGAACACCAGCGACGCCGTCTCGGACTCCTCACGCTCCCAGTGGAACTCGCGGGTATACTCCCAGTCGCACCGGGAGACCCACTTCACCAGGGCTTCGTTGTCGTCGAGGTAGGGGTCGGGGATCAGCCCCGCCGCCATGAGGTCGGTGTGCACCGAGCCCGGCACCGTCGCCGGCACCGCGTCATCCGGGAACCCGGCGGGAGCGGGCCCACCGACGCGGCGCAGGGTCCACGGTCCGTCGAGCTCGAGGGTCGTTGCGGTCGCCCGGGGCGCATTCATCAGGTGGTGCCTCTCGGTCAGTAGGGCCAGGTGCGTGGGAGCGGGCGCTCGACGGTGAGCATCCGCTGCAGGAGAGTCTTGCGGTGGGCGGCGACGAGCGACTCACGGCCCTCGACGACCTCCACCTCGTTCGTCGGGTCCTCGCCCACGAACCAGAGGTGCTCGGTGCCGTCGGCCGTGATGACGTACCGGTGGTCGCGCGTGCGGACGGAGCGCCAGCCCCGGTGCTCGGTGATGGCGACCTCCGGGTCGCGGGCGTCATCCCCGGTGACCAGGACGCGGTGCAGCGACCGGCCCTGGACGGTGCTGGGCACCGGGACACCGAGGGCGTCGAGGACGGTCGGCACGATGTCGACCGCCTCGACGAGAGTGGAGCAGGTCCGACCGGGCCGGGACACGCCGGACGGCCAGGACACGATGAGCGGGACCCGGGAGACCGGGTCGTCGGCGGGGAACCCTTTGGCGAGACGGAGGTGGTCGCCGAGCCACTCGCCATGGTCGGAGACGAAGACGACGACCGTGTCGTCGCGGCGACCACGCGCGTCGACGGCGTCCAGGATGCGGCCGACGTGGTGGTCGACCTCGCTGATCGCCGCCAGGTAGCCGTGCCGGATGACACGCAGCTGGTCGTCGGTGACGCCGGTCGCCGCCTGTCTCGACCGTTCGTCGGCGGTGAGCGCGGGCAGGGGCAGGCTGCTCGGGTCGTACCGGTCGAGGAACCGCTGCGGCACGTGGAACGGCGGGTGCGGTGCGAAGAAGGACGCGATGGTCAGGGACCGCTCGTGCTCGCCGAGCCCGCGGAGGTGATCGATCGTCCGGGTGGCGACCCACGCGGTGTGGGTCAGCTCGGCGGCGGCCTCGAACACGCGCACGGTGGCGTAGTCGCTCCTGGACGTGTCGCCCGGGTCGGCCGGCGCCGTACCCAGCACCTGATGCCAGGTGTGCGCGGCGGGCGGGAGCCCCGAGCTGATCATCGCCTCCGCCTCCGGATCGGTGGCGCGAACCCAGGCGCGGTAGTCGTCCTCGTACGGGCCGGGCTCCTCGGACAGGACCAGGTCGGTGAAGCCGTACGCGGGGTGGCGCAGCGTGTGGTCGCGGTTGGCGTGCGGCTGGAAGTGCAGCTTGCCGATGTTCGCGGTGCGCCACCCTCGCCGCGCGAGGATGGTCGCGATGGTCTCGGTCGTCTCCGGGACGGGCACCCCCATGTGCGTGATGCCGAGCGCCGAGGGGTACTGCCCGGTCAGGGTCGACACGCGCGACGGCATGCACACCGGCGACTGCACGAAGGCGTGGTCGAAGTGCACGCCACCCGCCGCGAGCCGGTCGAGCACCGGCGTCCGCGCGGGCGAGCCGAGGCAGCCGAGCGCGTCCCAGCGCCACTGGTCCACGTAGAGGATCAGGACGTCGAGTGCGGTGCGCGGCATCCGGCCTCCTCGTCGGCCGCGGCCCTCTGGAGCAGGACACCTCCGGCGGGCCGGCTCCGCGTCACGCGGTCAGCGCCCGCCGAAACCACTGCTGACCACGCCCTTGATCAGGTGCTTCTGGAGGGCCACCAGGAGCAGCACGATCGGCGCCATCGACATGACCGATGCCGCCATGACCAGGTGCCACTCCGCCCCCTGCTGCCCGAAGAAGGCCTGTAGGCCTCGCGGGATGGTGCCGTACGTGGTGACGTCGTTGGTGACGATCAGGGGCCAGAGGAAGGAGTTCCAGAAGCCGATGAACGTGAACACCGACAGCACGGCGATGGTCGGGCGCGCCAGGGGCAGCATGATGGAGAAGAAGGTGCGGACGACGCTGGCCCCGTCGACGCTCGCCGCTTCCTCGAGCTCGCGCGGCACCGACATGAAGAACTGCCGCATGAGGAACGCACCGAAGGCGCTGAAGCCGACCGGGACGATGAGGGCCTGGTAGGTGTCCACCCAGCCGAGCCGCTGCATGATGACGAACAGCGGGATGACCGTGACCTCCAGCGGCACCATCATCGTCGCGAGGAACAACATGAAGGTCGGCCGCGCACCACGCCACACCAGACGCCCGAACGCGTAGCCGGACAGCAGGCACACCGTGGTGTTCAGTGCGGTGCCGAGGACCCCCACGAGCAGACTGTTCGTCAGGTAACGCCCGAACGGTGCGTACTCGAGTGCCTCGGTGTAGTTCTGCCAGCGGACCTCCGACCCCACGAGCCGAGGCGGGGTCGACAACACCTCGGAGGGCAGCTTGAGCGAGGTCGCGATCATGTAGACGAACGGCGAGAGGAACAGCAGCGCGACGAGGCACAACAGCGAGAAGCTGACGATCCGGCCGACCGGGACCCTGCGGCGCCGTCTCCGAGTCGCTCCGGGCGCGGTCTGCGGCGACGACGTGCGGTGGGGCGCGGCGACCTCGACGTCAGTCATAGGTGACCCACTTCTTCTCGCCGAGGAACTGCATCGCGGTGACGAACAGGATGATGGTGAAGATGAGCGTGCCTGCAGCAGAGGCCAGCCCGAGCTGCTGGTCGGTGAAGCCCCGCTCGTAGAGGTAGAGCACCAGCGTCATCGTGGAGGAGCCGGGACCGCCCTTGGTGAGGATGAACGCCTCGGTGAACATCTGGAACGAGGTGATCAGCGTCATGGTCACGCCGAAGAAGATGGCCGGAGAGATGGCCGGGAACCGGATGTGCCAGAACGCCTGCCACGCGTTGGCGCCGTCGAGGCGACCTGCGTCGAGAAGGCTGTCCGGAACCGCGTCGAGCGCGGCCGAGAAGATCAGCATGTTGTAGCCGAACCCCTGCCAGACACCCATGACGACGAGGGCCACCATCGCCCAGCCCGGGGTGCTGAGGAAGTCGGGAGCCTGGACTCCGAACAGCGACTGCAGCCAGCCGTCGATGAAGCCGTCGGGCTGGTAGAGCAGCGACCACACCACCGCGTTCCCGACGACCGGGGTGACGGCCGGGATGAAGAACAGCACCCGGAACACCTGCCGTCCCCACATCCGCGGGCCGAGCCAGGTCGCGATGCCGAGCGAGACGACGAGGTTGCAGCCCACGTAGAGAACGACATAGGTGACCGTGTTGCGCAGCGCGGCCCAGAAGGTGTCGTCGGTGAGGATGGAGACGAAGTTGTCCAGACCGATGAACCGTGTCGTGCCCAGGAGCGGCCACTCGAACAGGCTGAGCAGCAACGCGGCGACGATCGGGAACACGACGAAGGCGGTGAGCCCGAGGACGTGTGGTGCGACGAACGCCGGGCCGGACCAGGCGTGCCGCCGCTTGCCGCTCGTCGGGCTACCCGTCCCCGTGGCGGACAGGGACGGGTAGCCCGCGACGGTTCGGCTCACGCTTCCGGGGTCCCTTTCGGCTGGTCGATCGTCGGGTGGTCGATCACTGCTGTCGGATGACCGGGCCCGCACCCTGCCGGACCTCGGTTCCAGCCGCTCACCCGAGCTGTTGGGCGATCTCGGCGAAGGCCTCCCGTGCCGGCTGCTGTCCGTTGAGGGCGGCCGGCCCGTAGCGGATGAGGAGCGAGGAGAACTGGTTCGCCTTGTCCGAGCCGATCGTGGCCTGGGCGTTGGTGTTGTAGTACTCCAGGGTCTCCTCGGCACCGGTGATCTCCGAGGCCGTCGTGAACCATGCGGCCTGCTCGGCCACTCGCGAAGGAAGGGCTCGTCCCTCCTTCGCCAGGGCCGTGAGCGCCTCGGGTCCGGTCATCACGGTGATCGCCTCGAAGGCCGCCTGGGGGTCGTCGCACGCCTTCGAGATCCCGAAACCCGACCCGACCGTGCGCGAGTCGCCACCGCCGGGGCCGGCCGGCAGGGTCGTCATGCCGACCTTGA
>JBOFLR010000420.1:0-2319 GCA_051657965.1 Dermatophilaceae bacterium | reverse complement strand
CGGTCGAGGTCGACTGGCGCAATGCCGCGTACGCCGTGCAGTGGTGGATCTTCGCGCTGTTCGCGATCTGGCTCTACCTGCGGATGCTGCGCGAGGAGTCGGCGCGGGGCAGCGCAGGCGCGGTGACGGCATCCAGCAGCGTGCCACCGCCCACTCGCTCTCCCGACCCGGTGGCCGTGCCGGCGGTGGGTGCTGGGGAGAATGTCGCGCGTGAGCACTCCTGAACCACCCGCCCCGGATCGCGCTCCCCACGCCGCGGGCGAGGTCGAGACCGGCGCCGTCGCGCCCGACGACGAGACCGGCGCCGTCGCGCCCGACGACACCGACGCCGTGCGGTCGCGGCTGCGCTTCTTCGAGGTGATGGCGTTCGTCGTCGGTGTCGGGCTGCTCGTGCTCGTCGTCGAGGTGGTGCTCACCTACGGATTCGGGCTCGAGGGCCAGGAGAACCCGCTGTGGTGGTGGCCGCAGCCGCACGGCTTCATCTACATGGTCTACCTCGTCGCCGTGGCCCTGCTCGGGTTCAAGGTCGGCTGGTCGCTGACCCGGATGGTGCTCGTCATGCTCGCCGGGTGCGTGCCGTTCCTCTCGTTCTGGGTCGAGCGCCGGGTGGCGCGCGACGTGCACGCTCGCCTGCGCCTCGTCCGCCAGTAGCCTTGCCGGTGTGAGCGACCCCCGAGCCGAGGCCATCGACCAGCGCCGTCGCGACGAGCGCCCCGAGCACGCGGTGGTTCCGGGCGGCGAGCCGGTGCACCTCGCCGACCGGCCGGTCCTGGTGGTCGACTTCGGCGCCCAGTACGCCCAGCTGATCGCCCGGCGGGTGCGTGAGGCGAGGTGCTTCAGCGAGGTCGTGCCGCACACCATGCCGGTCGCCGACCTGCTCGCGAAGAGCCCGGCGGCCGTCATCCTCTCCGGTGGGCCGGCGTCGGTGTACGAGGAGGGCGCGCCGTCCCTCGACCCGGCGCTGGTCGAGGCCGGGGTGCCGGTGTTCGGCATGTGTTACGGCTTCCAGGCGATGGCGCAGGCGCTCGGCGGCCGGGTCGAGAAGACCGGGCTGTCCGAGTTCGGGGCCACGCCGGCCCAGGTGCTCGACACCTCCTCGACACTGTTCAACGGCCAGCCGTCGGAGCAGTCGGTGTGGATGAGCCACGGCGACTCGGTCGCCGAGGCGCCGCCCGGGATGACGGTCACGGCCACCACCGCCGGCTCGCCCGTGGCGGGGTTCGAGGACGACGAGCGGCACCTCTACGGCGTGCAGTGGCACCCCGAGGTGCTGCACTCCACGTTCGGGCAGCAGGTGCTCGAGAACTTCCTGCTGCGCGGCGCGGGGCTGGCGGGGGAGTGGACGCCGGCCAACGTCGTCGAGGAGCTGGTGGGGTCGGTGCGGGCCCGGGTGGGCGAGTCGCGCGTCATCTGCGGGCTGTCCGGTGGCGTCGACTCCTCGGTGGCCGCGGCGCTCGTCCAGCGGGCCGTCGGGGATCAGCTGACCTGTGTGTTCGTCGATCACGGGCTGCTCCGCTCCGGTGAGGCCGAGCAGGTCGAGAAGGACTTCGTGGCGGCCACCGGGGTCGATCTCGTCGTCGTCGACGCGCGCGAACGGTTCCTCACCGCGCTGGCCGGGGTGAGCGACCCCGAGGAGAAGCGCAAGGTGATCGGCCGCGAGTTCATCCGGGTCTTCGAGCAGGCCGCCCGCGACGTGGTGGGCGCCCATGCCGGAGACGACCACCCGGTCGAGTTCCTCGTGCAGGGCACGCTCTACCCCGACGTCGTGGAGTCCGGCGGCGGTGCCGGCGCGGCCAACATCAAGTCGCACCACAACGTCGGCGGCCTGCCCGCCGACCTGAGGTTCACCCTGGTCGAGCCGCTGCGGCTGCTCTTCAAGGACGAGGTGCGCCAAGTCGGTCTCGAGCTCGGCGTGCCGGAGGGCATCGTCTGGCGGCAGCCGTTCCCCGGGCCGGGTCTCGGCATCCGGATCGTCGGCGAGGTGACCGCCGAGCGGCTGGCGGTGTTGCGCGCGGCCGACGCGATCGCGCGCGAGGAGCTGAGCGCCGCCGGTCTGGACCGCGACATCTGGCAGTGCCCCGTGGTGCTGCTGGCCGAGGTGCGCTCGGTGGGTGTCCAGGGCGACGGCCGCACCTACGGCCACCCGGTGGTGCTGCGGCCGGTCTCCTCCGAGGACGCGATGACGGCGGACTGGGCGCGGGTGCCCTACGAGGTGCTGGGCCGCATCTCGACCCGCATCACCAACGAGGTGCGCGAGGTCAATCGGGTGGCGCTCGACATCACGAGCAAGCCGCCCGGCACCATCGAATGGGAGTGAGC
>JBOFLR010000419.1:0-4925 GCA_051657965.1 Dermatophilaceae bacterium | reverse complement strand
GCTCATCGCCGCATCCGCAGGCCGCGCGGGGTGAGGTGGAAGCCGGCGGCCTCGAGCGCCGCGACGACCGGATGGGCCGACCCCAGCAGCTGGCCTCCGTCGGCCTTCTCGACGGTGAGCCGGCCGAGGTGTCCGGCCCGCACCGCACCGGCGAGGGCGGTCGCCGCAGCTGTGAGCAGCGCCGGATCCTCGGAGTACGTGAGCAGCGTGCGGCCGCCACGCTCCACGTAGAGCACGAGGTCTCCGTCGACCATCACCACCACCGCGCCCGCCTTGCGCCCCGGCTGGTGCCGTCGGCGGCGGTCGCCACCAGAGCTGCCGGATGCCGAGCCGTCGGCTCCCGCACGGGACGCGCCCGGCGGCTCGGCGGCCCGCGGTGCCGGAGACCCGAGCGGTGACGCGGAGGTCGTGGGATCGGGAGCCGAGGACGGGTCGACCGAGCGGTCGGGCCAGGGCAGGGCGGCACCGAAGGGGTTGGCCGGGTCGGATGCCGCGAGCACGACGGCCGTCGGGGCACCGCGGCGCCTGCCCGAACCACCGAAGCCGTCCGGGTCGCTCGGTCCGTCTGCGTTGATCGGTCCGTCTGCGTTGATCGGGCCGTCTGTGCTGATCGGCCCACCGGTGTCGCTCGGTCTGGCCGCATCGCTCGGTCCGGCCGAGCCGGCGCGGAGCCGGTCGACCGCTCCGGTGGTGCCGAACTGCGAGGCGCCCAGGCCCTCGACGAAGTAGCCGCGGCGCACCCTCCCGGCCTCCTCGGCGCGACCGAGCACGCGGTAGACGGCCGCGAAGCCGCCCGGGGCGTCCTCGGCGACGACCGCTCCCCGGGTGACCACCCCGTGCCGGTCGAGTAGCAGCTCGGCGAGGGCCAGCGCCCGCACGGTGGGGTCGAGGTCGACCGGTGGGAGCAGCGACCAGCGGCCGGTGGCCCGGGACGGGCCGGACCGCACCGGCATCGCGGGGCGGGCCGGCATCCCGCCGAGCGCACCGAGGGGCCCGCGGCGCCCCGAGTAGCGCGCCCGGCGCGGCGCCGTGGTGGCGCGCCGGTGCGCGGTGCGTCCGCCGGACAGCAGTGCCCGTACCGGCGCGAACGTGTCGCCGGTGACCCGGCCGGCCCAGACGAGGTCCCAGAGCGTGGTGGCGAGGGCGTCGTCATCCGTGCTGCCGACCTGGTCGGAGAGCCCGCGGAAGAAGTGCGCCCCGCCCCCGGCGAGGGCGTCGAGGACGGCGACGCCCTCCGGCGACGGCGGCCTCTCGGGGTCCGGACCCGGGAGGGTGAGGTGTGCGGAGTCGGCGAGGTGCAGCGAGACCCAGCCGTCGTCGCCGGGAAGCGAGCCGTGCCCGCACCACAGCACCTCGCCGCTGGCGAGTACCTCGTCGAGCAGGGCGGGGGAGTAGTCGGCCACGCGCGACGGCAGCACGAGCGACTCGACCGCGCTGGCCGGCAGCACCGCACCGCTCAGCTGCTCGACCACCCGGAGCAGACCGTCCCGGCCGCGCACCCGGCCACCGACCCCCTGCCACTCGGCGAGGAAGCGGGCCAGGTCGGTGGGCGTGACCGGCTCGACCTCGGCCCGCAGCGCGGCGAGCGAGCGCCGCCGGAGCATCCGCAGCACCTCGGCGTCGCAGAACTCCGTGGTGCCACCGCCGGTGGGCAGTAGCTCGCCCTCGACGAGCCGGCCGGTGGCGACCAGCCGGACGAGCGCCGTGTGAACCACCGCCGGGCCGAGACCGTAGAACCGGGCGACCTCGGCGACGTGGAACGGCGCATGAGTGCGGGCGTACCGGGCGACGAGGTCGCCGAGCGGGTCGGGCACCGGCTCCAGGAACGTGTGCGGCACGCCGGGTGGGAGCGAGGCACCGAGCGCGTCGCGCAGGCGGGCGGCGTCGTCGATGGCCGCCCACCGGTCCTCTCCGGCCACGCGCACCGGGATCACCTGGCGCGCGCCCTCGAGTCCGGCCAGCCAGGCGTCGACATCGGTGCCGGTGGTGCCCTCGCGGCAGCGGGCGAGCACGGCATCCGCGGCGAGTGGCCCGAGCACGCGCAGCAGGTCGAGTACGTCGTCGGCATCGCGCGCCGCCCGCTCGGGGGTGAGCCGCTGCAGCTCGGCCTCGGTGCGGGCGACCTGCTCGGCGTCGAGCAGGTCGCGCAGCGCCAGCCCCTCCGAGCCACCGAGCAGCTCGGCGAGCAGGCTCGGGTCGAGGGCGAGCGCGGCCGCCCGCCGCTCGGCGAGCGGCGAGTCGCCCTCGTAGAGGAACTGCGCGACGTACCCGAAGAGCAGCGACTTGGCGAACGGCGACGGCACCCGGCTCTCGACATCGACCACGGTGACCCGGCGTGAGCGGATGTCGCGCATCAGTTCCACGAGCCCGGGCACGTCGAACACGTCCTGCACGCACTCGCGGACCGCCTCGAGCACGATCGGGAACTGCGGGTACTGGCTGGCCACCTCGAGCAGCTGCGAGGCCCGCTGGCGCTGCTGCCACAGCGGCTGGCGCCGGTCGGGGCGACGGCGCGGCAGCAGCAGCGCCCGGGCGGCGCACTCGCGGAACCGCGACGCGAACAGCGCCGACCCGCCGATCTCGTCGGTGACCCGGGCGCTCACGTCGTCGGGGTCGAGGGTGACCAGGTCGAGCAGCTCACGCCCGACCCCGCGGGCCTGGTCGACCCGGTCGGCCTCGTCGAGCTCGATGTCGGGCAGCCGCAACACGATGCCGTCGTCGCCGTGCATCGCCTGCACGTCGACCCCGAACCGGTCACGCAGCCGCGCGCTCACGGCCAGGGCCCACGGCGCATGCACCTGGGCGCCGAAAGGCGAGAGGATGGCGACCCGCCAGTCCCCGAGCTCGTCGCGGAACCGCTCCACGACGATCGTGCGGTCGTCGGGCACGTGCCCGGTGGCCTCGCGCTGCTCGCGCAGGTACGTCAGCAGGTTGTCGGCCGCCCACTCGTCGAGCCCGGCCGCGCGCACCCGGGAGCGGGCGTCATCCGGCCTCAGCCCCTCGACCTCGCGGACGAAGGCGCCGACGGCCCGACCGAGCTCGGCCGGGCGGCCCTGCTGGTCGCCCTTCCAGAACGGCAGCTTGCCGGGCAGCCCCGGGGCCGGCGTGACGAGCACGCGGTCGTGAGTGATGTCCTCGATGCGCCACGTGCTCGTACCGAGGGTGAACAGGTCGCCGACGCGGGACTCGTACACCATCTCCTCGTCGAGCTCACCCACCCGCCGGCCCGGCCCCTCGCCGGTCGCGAGGAACACGGCGTAGAGGCCGCGGTCGGGGATGGTGCCGCCGGAGGTCACCGCGAGCCGCTGCGCACCACGGCGCCCGCTGAGTACGTCGGTGAGGCGGTCCCAGGTGATGCGGGCGCGCAGTTCGGCGAACTCCTCGCTGGGGTAGCGGCCGGCGAGCATGTCGAGCACGGACTCGAGCACCGGGCGGGTGAGCGTGGCGTAGGACGCGCTGCGGCGGGCCAGGGCGAGCACGTCGTCGACCGTCCAGTCGTCGAGGGCGCACATCGCGACGACCTGCTGTGCCAGCACGTCGAGCGGGTTGGCGGGGACCTTCAGCGCCTCGATGGCCCCGGCGAGCATGCGCTCGACCACGACGGCGGTCTGCACGAGGTCGCCGCGGAACTTCGGGAACAGCACCCCACGGGACACCGCGCCCACCTGGTGCCCGGCGCGGCCCACGCGCTGCAGCCCCGAGGCGACCGACGGCGGTGACTCGACCTGCACCACGAGGTCGACCGCACCCATGTCGATGCCGAGCTCGAGACTGCTCGTGGCCACCACCGCCGGCAACCGCCCGGACTTCAGCGCCTCCTCGATCTCGGCCCGCTGCTCCTTGCTCACCGAGCCGTGGTGCGCGCGGGCGATCACTCCCGGCGCCCCGCTGCTCGCCCCGGCCTGAGCCATGACCTGTGCGGGGCTGCGGGACGCCGTGGCGGCGGACCCCGTGCTCCGCGGGGAGGCACCGTCCGGGCCTGCCGCCGCCCCTCGTCGCTCGGCAGCTGCGGTGTCATCCGGAATCATGGCCGCGTCGTCGGCCGCCTCGGTGCGCTCCTCCCAGATCTCGTTGAGCCGCGAGGTGAGCCGCTCGGCGAGGCGGCGGCTGTTGGAGAAGACCAGGGTGGAGGTGTGGTCGGCGACGAGGTCGACGATGCGCTCCTCGACGTGCGGCCAGATCGAGGTGCGCTGCTCCTGCCCGGATGCCGCGCCGGCGAGGTCACCGGTGGGCTGGCCGAGCTCGGCCATGTCGGGCACCGGCACGATGACCTTGAGATCCCACTCCTTGGTCGACGGCGGCTGCACCACGTCGACCGGGCGACCACCGGCGAGGTAGCGCGCGACCTCCTCGACCGGCCGCACGGTGGCGGACAGGCCGACCCGCTGCGCCGGCCGGTCGAGCACGGCGTCGAGCCGCTCGAGGGTGAGCGCGAGGTGCGCGCCGCGCTTGGTGCCCGCGATGGCGTGCACCTCGTCGACGATGACCGTCTCGACGCCGGCGAGCGCCTCCCGGGCGGCGCTGGTGAGCAGGAGGAACAGCGACTCGGGGGTGGTGATGAGCACGTCGGTGGGCGTGCGGGCGAAGGCCCGGCGCTCATCGGCCGGGGTGTCGCCGGAGCGGACGGCCACGGTGATCTCGGGCTCGGGCAGGCCGAGCCGGGCGGCGGCGTGCCGGATGCCGACCAGCGGGCTGCGCAGGTTGCGCTCGACGTCGACGGCGAGGGCCTTCATCGGCGAGACGTAGAGCACCCGGCAGCGCTTCAGCCGCTCCTCCGGGGGCGGGGTGGAGGCGACCCGGTCGAGCGCGTGGAGGAAGGCGCTGAGCGTCTTGCCGGAGCCGGTCGGCGCGACGACGAGGGCGTGGTGGCCGCTGCCGATCGCCGCCCAGGCGCCGGCCTGGGCCTGGGTCGGCGCGCTGAAGCT
>JBOFLR010000418.1:0-6141 GCA_051657965.1 Dermatophilaceae bacterium | reverse complement strand
GGTACCCCGAGGCGGCGTCGTCCGACGCATGAGCCGGCTCCGCGACCGGGATACCACCGGGGGGCGTCGCGCGCTGCTCCGCCTCCGACCGCAGCCGGCGCTCCTCGGCGAGCTCGGCCTCGCGGGCGGCGATCTCCTCGCGCAGCCGCTGCTCCTCGGCCACCCGTCGTGCCTCGGCGTCACGCGCGGCTTCGACGGCGTCGGCGCGGCGCCGCCGGACGCGACGCAGCCCGCTGCGGAGCGCCGCCCAGCCGAGCCAGAACACCGAGATCACGACCATGCCGGTGATCAGGAGCACCAGCGGCGGGAAGCTGATCGTCGCCCCCAGCACGTCGATGTCGACGGTGTCGCCGATCTGGGCCGTGCCGACGATGAGCACGCCCCCGGCCACCAGGGCGAGAAGAACGAGTACTACTCCGATGAGCACCATGGCCGGACCATACCCGCGCCCTGGTCGGTGGCGCGATGCCCTCCGGCCGTCATTTCACTTCTCGGAGTGCGAGGTCGAGCACCGTCACCGCCCGCGCCTTGTCGAGCGGGGCGTTGCCGTTGCCGCACTTCGGCGACTGCACGCACGCCGGGCAGCCGCGCTCACAGCGGCATCCGGCCACCGCGTCCCGGGTGGCGCGCACCCAGGTGGGGAACATCGTGTACCCGCGCTCGGCGAAGCCGGCCCCGCCGGGGTAGCCGTCGTAGACCAGCACGGTCGGCAGGCCGGTGTCCGGATGCCGCGCGGTCGAGACGCCGCCGACGTCCCACCGGTCGCACGTCGCCACCAGCGGCAGCATCCCGATGGCGGCGTGCTCGGCCGCGTGCAGGGCCCCCGGCAGATCAGCCGCCGGCACCCCGGCCGCCGCCAACGTGTCGGGCGTCGTCGTCCACCACACGGCGCGGGTCGTCAGCGACCGCTCCGGCAGCTCCAGCCGATGCCGTCCGATCACCTCGCCTGAGGGCAGCCGACGCGCGAAGCCCGCGACCTGCGTCGTCACCCGCACCATGCCGTAGCTCACCTGCGCGGCGGCCCGCTCCGTGGTCGACGTGGTGCCGAGCAGGTCGAACCGGCTCGTCGACTCCGCCACGGTGCTCCAGCCCGGGTCGCCGCGAACCGCGTGGGCGGTCCGGCCCGGGAGGTCGAGGTGGGTGACCACCCAGGTCTCGCCCTGGTGCAGGTGCACCGCCCCGGTGTGCACCTGCGCGTGAGCCGACGCCTCGTCGACGGTGCCCACGACCCGTCCGGTACGGGCCTCGACCACGGCCACCACGTCGGTGGCGCCGCGCAGCGACAGGTGGTCGGCGGGCCGGTCCTCCCGAGCCCAGAACCACCCGGTGGGCCGGCGGCGCAGGATGCCGCGGGCCACCAGGGCACCGATCAGAGCCGCCGACCCGTCGCCGAACAGGGCCAGGTCGGCCTCGGTCAACGGCAGCTCGGCCGCCGCGGCGGCCAGGTGCGGCCCGAGCACCTGACGGTTCGCCGGGTCGACGACCGTCGCCTCGACCGGTGCGCCGAAGACGGCCTCCGGATGCCGCACGAGATAGGAGTCGAGCGGGTCGTCGGCCGCCACCAGGACGGCCAGGGACTCGGCGCCCGCTCGCCCGGCCCGTCCCGCCTGCTGCCAGAGACTGGCCTGCCGCCCGGGCCAGCCGGCCATGAGCACGGCGTCGAGCCCGCTGACGTCGATACCCAGCTCGAGCGCAGTGGTCGCGGCGAGACCGCGCAGCTCACCGCTGCGGAGCCGCCGCTCGACGTCGCGGCGGTCCTGCGGGAGGTAGCCCCCGCGGTAGGCGGCCACGGTGCCGGCCAGCGCCGGGTCGCACTCGGCCACCACCCGTCCGGCACGGGCGGCGAGCGCCTCGGCACCGGCCCGGCTGCGGGCGAACGCCACGGTCTGCACGTCGTCGAGCACGAGCCCCGCGAGCAGGTCGGCGGCCTCCGTGGTGGCCGACCGCCGAGTGCCGGCCGCGCCCGTCCCGGGCTCCCACAGCATGAACGTCACGGCCCCCCGGGGTGACCCGTCGTCGGTGACGGCGCTGACCGGCATCCCCACGAGCGCACTCGCATGGCCGGCCGGCTCGCTGACCGTGGCCGACGCGAGCACGAACGTCGGCGCAGAGCCGTGACGAGCCGCCACCCGGCGCAGGCGGCGCAGCACCGCGGCCACGTGCGCCCCGAACACGCCGCGGTACACATGGCACTCGTCGACCACCACGTAGCGCAGTCCCCGCAGGAACCGCGACCACCGCCGATGCCCCGGCAGGAGCGAGTGATGCAGCAGGTCGGGGTTGGAGAGCACCACCTGGGCGTGGTCCCGTACCCAGCGGCGTTCGTCGGGTGGGGTGTCGCCGTCGTACGTCGCCGCCCGGACACCCGGTACCGCGAGTGCGTCGATCCGGGCCAGCTGGTCGGCCGCGAGCGCCTTGGTCGGCGCGAGGTAGAGCGCCGTGGCGCGGCGATCGGATGCCGCCCCCGCACCCGCGAGCGCCGCGTCGAGCACCGGCACGAGGTAGCCCAGGCTCTTCCCGGATGCCGTCCCGGTGGCCAGGACCACGTGCTCTCCGGCGCGCGCGAGGTCGACTGCCTCGCGCTGATGCGACCACGGCTCGCCGAGGCCGGCACCGACCAGTGCGGCGACCAGGGCCGGGTCCAGGTCGTCGGGCCACCGTCCGCGGCGAGCCTCCCGGGCGGGCAGCTGCTCGACGTGACGCACCACCGAGGAGTCCCGCCCGGCCGTCATCCGCGTCATCCGCGTCATCCGCGCCGCCTGTGGTGCGGGAGAGGTCACGGCGGCTACGGTAAGCCGTGGTCCCGACCGACCGGCCAGGTACCCTGACCAGCCCGGACCTGGGCCGGCCAGCCGTCACCGAACCTCAGGAGAGACACCCGTGGAGCTGTCCGTCACCACGTCCCACCGCGACGACGACGTCAGTGTCGTCGTGGTCGGGGGAGAGGTCGACGTCTACACGGCCGCGCAGCTGCGCGCGGCGCTCGACGCCGAGGTCGACGCCGGGCACGTGCGGCTGGTGGTCGACCTCGAGGACGTCACCTTCATCGACTCGACCGGGCTCGGGGTGCTCGTGGGGCGGCTCAAGCTGGTGCGGAACCAGTCGGGCTGGCTGCGCATCGTGTGCTCCACCGACCGCATCCTCCGGGTGTTCCGCATCACCGGCCTCGACAAGGTGTTCGGCATCCATTCGTCGCTCGACGACGCGCTGGCCGCCTGATCGCTCCGCCCGCCTCCGCACGCCTCAGCCCGGCGTCGTCCGGCCGTGGCCGGCCCGGCCGGGTGAGCGGGCTCACGCCAGGCCGGTGAGCGTCATCACACCCGATCCCGGTAGGGTCTCCGGCGTCCGTCCCTGACGTCGGCGCCGTCGCGCCCCAGGGGCTCACCAGACCGTCAAGGAGGATGGCATGCCCCCTCACGCACTCGCGGCCGCTGACTCGGGTGCTCTCGAGCTCGCCGGCACGAACCTCACCCTGGTTCTCACCGTCGCGGCGATCGCGCTCGTCGCACTGGTCATGGGTGTGGTGTTCCGGCAGCAGGTGCTCGCCGCAGACCCCGGCACCGAGAAGATGCAGGAGATCGGTGCGGCCGTCGAGGAGGGTGCGCAGGCGTTCCTCGCCCGCCAGTTCAAGACCCTCGGCATCTTCGTCGTGCTGGTCTTCGGGCTGTTGCTCCTGCTCCCCGCGGATGACGCGGCCGTGCGGTGGGGTCGTTCGGGCTTCTTCGTGCTCGGCGCGCTGTTCTCCGCCGCCATCGGCTACCTCGGCATGAGCCTGGCGGTCAAGGCCAATGTGCGCGTGGCGGCCGCCGCGCGCACGGAGAACGGCCGTGACGCCGGTATGCGCATCGCGTTCCGTACCGGTGGCGTCGTCGGGATGGCCACCGTCGGCCTCGGTCTGCTCGGCGCGTCGATCGTCGTGGTGCTCTACGAGGGCGACGCCCCGAAGGTGCTCGAAGGCTTCGGCTTCGGCGCCGCGCTGCTCGCCATGTTCATGCGGGTCGGTGGCGGCATCTTCACCAAGGCGGCCGACGTCGGTGCCGACCTCGTCGGGAAGGTCGAGGCCGGCATCCCCGAGGACGACCCGCGCAACGCGGCCACCATCGCCGACAACGTCGGTGACAACGTCGGCGACTGCGCGGGCATGGCCGCCGACCTCTTCGAGTCCTACGCGGTCACCCTGGTCGCGGCCCTGATCCTGGGGTCGGTGGCGTTCGGCGAGTACGGCCTGGTGTTCCCGCTGATCGTGCCTGCCATCGGCGCGGTCACGGCCCTGCTCGGCGTGTTCATCACCAAGGCGCGGGCCGGCGAGAGCGCCCTCACCGCGATCAACCGCGGCTTCTACATCGCGGCCGCGATCTCGGCGGTGCTGTCCGGCGCCGCGGCCTACCTGTACCTGCCGTCCAGTTACGCCGACCTCGGGTCGTCCAACGAGCAGATCCAGGCGCTCACCGGCGACCCGCGGTGGGCGGCGTTCCTGGCCGTGGCGATCGGTATCGTGCTCGCCGGCGTCATCCTCTGGCTCACCGGCTACTTCACCGGCACCGACAAGCGCCCCACCAAGGACGTCGCCCGTACCTCGCTCACCGGCCCGGCCACGGTCGTCCTCTCCGGCATCGGGGTGGGCCTGGAGTCGGCGGTGTACACGGCGGCGATCATCGGCGGGGCGGTCTACCTCGCCGCCCTGCTCGGCGGTGGAGCCACCGCGCTGTCGCTGTTCTTCGTGGCGCTCGCCGGCTGCGGGCTGCTCACCACGGTCGGCGTCATCGTGGCCATGGACACCTTCGGCCCGGTCTCCGACAACGCCCAGGGCATCGCCGAGATGAGCGGCGACGTCGACGGCGAGGGCGCCCAGATCCTCACCGAGCTCGACGCGGTGGGCAACACCACCAAGGCCATCACCAAGGGCATCGCCATCGCCACCGCGGTGCTCGCCGCCACGGCGCTGTTCGGCTCCTACACCGACGCCTGGCAGACCGCGGTCGGCACCATCGACCCGAGTGCGCTCAACCCGGACCAGCTGCGCAACGCCGAGGACTATGTGCAGGAAGCCCAGGGCTTCATCGCCACGCCGCCCACGCTCGTCGGTCTCATCCTCGGTGCGGCGGTCGTGTTCCTCTTCTCCGGTCTGGCCATCAACGCGGTCACCCGGGCGGCCGGCGCCATCGTGTTCGAGGTGCGTCGCCAGTTCCGCGAGATCCCCGGCATCATGGAGGGCACCGCCAAGCCCGAGTACGGCCGGGTCGTCGACATCTGTACCCGCGACTCGTTGCGCGAGCTCGCCACCCCCGGCCTCCTCGCCGCGCTGATGCCGGTGGCCGTGGGCTTCGGTCTCGGCATCGGCGCACTCGCCGGCTTCCTCGCCGGCGCCATCGGGACCGGCGCGCTGATGGCGGTCTTCCTGGCCAACTCCGGTGGTGCGTGGGACAACGCGAAGAAGATCGTCGAGGACGGGAACCACGGCGGCAAGGGCACCGAGGCGCACGCCGCCACCGTCATCGGCGACACCGTCGGCGACCCGTTCAAGGACACCGCCGGTCCGTCGATCAACCCGCTGATCAAGGTGATGAACCTGGTCTCGGTGCTCATCGCGCCGGCCATCGTCACGCTGTCCATCGGCACGGACGCCTCGACACCCGTGCGCTACGGCATCGCCGCCGCCGCGCTGGTGATCGTCATCGCCGCGGTCGCGGTGTCCAAGAGCAAGGACCTCGCCATCGGTGGCGACGCCGACCCCGACGCCGAGCCCGCCCAGGAGCCGCACCCCGCCCAGGTGTGACGGCACACCACGCCGGACGACGAGGGGCCGGGCTCCACGCGGATGACGCGGAGCCCGGCCCTGGTACGGATGGCGCGGAGCCGGGCTCGTACGGCTCCCGACATCACGAATGGCCCGGCCGCAGCCGAACTGCACCTGGGGCGCCCCGCCACAGGCTGACCCGGCTGGCTCGCCCTGACGCAGGTGGACGCCATGGCGGCCGAGTGGGTCGGGGGCGCCGACATGTGGCGCCGGCGACGCGGGTGGACGCCATGGCGTCGAAACGCGCGACCATCGGTGCCTCTAGGCTCGGCGGCACCATGAGTCACGATCCGCCGCGTGCCGACCCCGATCTCGTCGCCCGGCTGCGGGCCGACCTCCTCGGT
>JBOFLR010000417.1:0-1594 GCA_051657965.1 Dermatophilaceae bacterium | reverse complement strand
CCCGCTTCGACGAGGTGCGAGCGCACACCGAGCGGCTCGCCGGGCCGCTCTCACCGGAGGACCAGACCGTCCAGTCGATGCCCGACGTGTCGCCGACGAAGTGGCATCGCGCGCACGTCACCTGGTTCTTCGAGACTTTCGTCCTGGCCGGCCACGAGCCGGGTTTCACCCCGTTCCAGGACCGTTACTGGTTCCTCTTCAACAGCTACTACGAGAGCCTGGGCCCGCGCTACGCCCGCCCCGACCGTGGGTTCGTCACCCGCCCCGGCGCCCACGATGTCGGCGTCTACCGCGACAACGTCGACGACCGCATGCGTGCCCTCATCGGTGGTCTCGACGAGGGCACGCTCGACAAGCTCACCCCGACCGTCGAGCTGGGCTTCCACCACGAGCAGCAGCACCAGGAGCTGCTGCTCGTGGACATCAAGCACGTCCTGTCCCGGAACCCGCTCGAGCCGGTCTACGCCGGCGGCCGACCGGAGGTGTGCGAGCCCGACCCGCTCGGCTGGGTCGACGTCGAGGGCGGGCTCGTGGAGGTGGGCCACGACGGCGACGGCTTCGGGTTCGACAACGAGCTGCCGCGCCACCGGCAGTGGCTCGAGCCCTACCGGCTCGCCGATCGGCTCCTCACCAACGGCGAGTGGCTCGAGTTCATCGCCGACGGTGGCTACGACCGGCCCGAGCTGTGGCTCTCCGACGGCCTGGCCCACGTGCGCGCCCACGGCTGGAACGCGCCGTTGTACTGGACCTCGCGCGACGGGGTGTGGTTCGAGCACACCCTGCACGGCACCTGGCCGGTGAACCCCGGGCTGCCGGTCAGCCATGTGAGCTTCTACGAGGCAGACGCGTACGCCACCTGGGCGGGGAAGCGGCTGCCCACCGAGGCCGAGTGGGAGCATGCCGTCGCTGCCGACGGCCAGGCCGACGCCGCGCGCTCCACCGGCAACCTCGCCGATCTCGAGCACTACCACCCGGCCGCGGCGCCGGCACCGGACGGTGGGCACCGGCTGCGCCAGGCATACGGCGACTGCTGGGAGTGGACGTCGTCCGCGTATCACCCCTATCCCGGCTTCCATCCGCCCGCGGGCGCCATCGGCGAGTACAACGGCAAGTTCATGTCGAACCAGATGGTGCTGCGCGGCGGTTGCGCCCTCACCCCGCCGGCCCACGCCCGGCTCACCTACCGCAACTTCTTCCCGCACGCCGCCCGGTGGGCGCTGTCCGGCATCCGGCTCGCCGACGGCGGTGCACCGCAGGAGGCAACGCGATGAGCGGGGTGGTCGAGCCCCGGGTCCGGGTGCTCCTCGACCCGGACTGGGCGGCCGGCTCGTTCGTCGGCGACGTGCGGCGCGGGCTCGGGGGCCGGCCACGGCGGCTGCCGCCGAAGTGGCTGTACGACGACGTCGGAGCGGCGCTGTTCGACGAGATCACCCGGCTGCCGGAGTACTACCCCACCGAGGCCGAGCGGGCCATCATCACCGCTCGTGCTGCCGAGATCGCCGAGGTGTGCGACGCGAGCACTCTGGTCGAGCTCGGCAGCGGCACGAGCGACAAGACGCGCACCCTGCTCGACGCGTTCCGCGCCCCCGGTCGG
>JBOFLR010000416.1:0-8282 GCA_051657965.1 Dermatophilaceae bacterium | reverse complement strand
GCCACCGCATCCTTCCCGACCGCAACGCTGACGGCCAGTGTGAGGGGATCGGCTTCGGATGCTCGCCGACCCCCAGACAGGCCACTCAGCTGTTCGCCGTCCTGATCTACCCCTGGGTCATCGGGTCCGGGCTGGTTCTCATGGTCGTTGTCGCGGTCATCTCCGCCGTGGTTGTGGCTCGCCGGAGTGCCCCGAATCGAGCATCTGGGCAGAGTGCCAGCGGGCCGTGAGTACCGCCGGTCACGTCCATCCACCGGTTGAACGCCCGAATCGCTCGGAGTCGGCGGGCGACGTTGCCGGATCCTGCGAGAGGTGAGCGGACCGTCATCCCCCCCCAGCTTTCGAGACATGGGTGAAGATCGTCGGCCAGCCGACGGTCTTCACCCACGTTCGGTGAGTGGCGAGTGGTGTCGGCATGATGGGAGCCGTGCGTGCGCTGCGGAAGACGACCGTCGGCCCGGGTCTCGAGCTCGTAGAAGTGCCCGAGCCGGAGTGTGGTGACAAGGACGTCACGGTGCGGGTGCTACGGGCCGGCATCTGCGGCACCGACCTCCATCTGGAGCAGTGGGACGACTGGGCGGCGGCCACGGTTCGGGCCCCGATGACGATCGGGCACGAGTTCTTCGGCGAGGTGGTCGAGGTCGGGGCCGGTGTCGACCACCTCGCGGTGGGCGACATGGTGTCGGGGGAGGGACACGTCGTGTGCGGGGTGTGCCGCAACTGCCGGGCCGGGCGGCGGCACCTGTGCATCGACACCGTGGGCGTCGGCGTGCACCGGGACGGCGCGTTCGCCGAGCTCGTGACGATCCCGGCCACGAACGCGTGGGTGCAGCCGCGCGACCTCGACCCCGACCTGGGGGCGCTGTTCGACCCACTCGGCAACGCCGTGCACACCGCGCTGCAGTGGCCGGTCGTGGGCGAGGACGTGGTGGTCACCGGCGCCGGGCCGATCGGGGTGCTGGCGACCGCTGTCGTGCGGCACGCCGGCGCGCGGCGGATCTGTGTCACCGACCTGTCGGCCGACCGGCTCGCGCTGGCCAAGGCGGCCGGCGCCGACCTGGTGGTCGACATCGGGTCCGGAGGCTCGCTGCGAGAGGCGCAACGGCAGCTCGGCATGGCCGAGGGGTTCGACATCGGCCTCGAGATGTCCGGCGCGCCCGCGGCGCTCGAGGACCTGCTCGCCAACATCAACCACGGCGGGCGCATCGCCCTGCTCGGGCTGCCGAAGGACCGCTACGCCATCGACTGGAGCCGCGTCATCACGCACATGGTCACGCTCCGTGGTGTGTACGGGCGGGAGATGTTCGAGACGTGGTACCTCATGGGGTCGATGCTCGCGTCGTCGCGCGAGCTGCGGGCGGCCGTCTCCTCGGTCGTCACGGGCCGGTACCCGGCCCAGGAGTGGGCGACCGCGTTCGCCGAGACCCGGTCGGGCCACGGCGGCAAGGTACTGCTCGACTGGACCTGAGCGCCCGGCGTGGTCGTGGCGCACACCGAAGAAGGAGGATGACGTGTACGGCGCGGTCAAGGACGAGCTGGTGGCCACCCTGGCCGAGATCGAGGCGGCCGGTCTCACCAAGCGGGAACGGGCGCTCACCACGCCGCAGTCCGCGCACGTGAGAACGGCCGGTGGGGAGGCGCTGAACTTCTGCGCCAACAACTACCTGGGGTTCGCCGACCACCCCGAGGTCGTCGCCGCCAGCCGGAACGCGTTGGAGGAGTGGGGCTTCGGCATGGCGTCGGTGCGCTTCATCTGCGGCACCCAGACCCAGCACGAGCAGCTCGAGGCGCGGCTCTCGGAGTTCCTCGGCACCGAGGCGAGCATTCTCTACTCCTCGTGCTTCGACGCCAACGGCGGGGTCTTCGAGGTGCTCTTCGGAGCCGACGACGCGATCGTCAGCGACGAGCTCAACCACGCGTCGATCATCGACGGCATCCGGTTGTCCAAGGCGGCCCGGTACCGGTACAAGAACGCCGACGTCGCCGACCTGCGGGCGCAGCTCGCAGCGGCCCGAGACGCGGGAGCGCGGCGGGTGTGCGTGGCCACCGACGGCGTGTTCTCGATGGACGGCTCCTACGCCCCGCTCGACGAGATCTGCTCCGCCGCAGAGGAGTTCGAGGCGATGGTGCTCGTCGACGACAGTCACGCGGTCGGATTCGTCGGGGAGGGCGGGCGCGGCACACCCGAGTTGTTCGGCGTGACCGACCGGGTCGACATCCTCACCGGCACGCTCGGCAAGGCGCTGGGCGGTGCATCGGGCGGGTACGTGTCGAGCCACCGGGAGGTCGTCGAGCTGCTGCGCCAGCGGTCGCGTCCGTACCTGTTCTCCAACTCGCTGGCGCCCGCCGTGGTCGCCGGTTCGCTCGCCGCGCTGGCGCTCGTGTCGGGGTCCTCTCTGGCCCGAGAGACGTTGCGGCGCAACGCTGCACTGTTCCGCGAGCTGATGGTGGAGGCCGGTTTCGACCTCCTGCCGGGGTCGCACCCGATCGTGCCCGTGATGTTCCCGGGGGATGACGGCGCCCGTCTCGCGGGGCGGGTCGCCGAGCACATGCTCGAGAACGGCGTGTACGTCATCCCGTTCAGCTTCCCCGTGGTGCCGCGGGGCAGGGCGCGCATCCGGGTGCAGCTCTCCGCCGCGCACTCCGCGGATGACGTGCGACGCTGCGTGTCCGCGTTCGTGGCAGGGCGAGAGGCGAGTGACGCAGGATGACGAGCCTGCTGGGCAGCCCGCTGCCGCTGGTCGCGGCACCGATGGCGGGCGGGGCGACCACGCCCGAGCTCGCGGTGGCCGTCGCCGGTGCCGGTGCGTTCCCCTTCCTCGCGGGCGGCTACCTGACGCCGCAGGCTCTCCGCGACCAGATCGACCGGGTGCGGGGTCGAGTGACGAGGTTCGGCGTCAACCTGTTCGTCCCGGACCACCGCGCACCCGACCCGGCCGCCTTCCGGCGGTACGCCGACGAGCTTGCGCCCGAGGCGCGGCGCCACGGCATCCAGCTCGACCGGGAGCCGGTCACCGACGACGACGCCTGGCCGGCGAAACTGGCGCTCCTGGTGCGCGACCCCGTTCCGGTGGTCTCGCTGACCTTCGCGCTGCCGAGCCGCCAGGACGTCGCGGCGCTGCAGCGGGCCGGGTCGCAGGTACTCGCCACGGTCACCTCGGCCACGGAGGCGGTCGCCGCTCGTGGCGCCGGCGTCGATGGACTGGTGGTCCAGGGGTCCGCCGCCGGTGGGCACCGCGGATGCCACGACCCGGCGGCCGTGCCACGGGCCGTGCCCACCGCCGAGCTGGTTCGCGAGGTGCGGTCCGCCGTCGACCTGCCGGTGGTGGCGGCCGGCGGTGTCGACGGCGCGGGCTCCGTGCGGCAGCTGCGCGAGGCCGGTGCCGAGGCCGTGGCGGTGGGCACGCTCCTGCTGCGCACCGACGAGGCCGGGACGTCCCGGACCCATCGGGACGCGCTGGCCGACCCGGCCTTCACCGAGACCGTGGTCACCCGGGCCTTCACCGGACGGCCGGCCCGGGCGCTGCGCAACCGCTTCGTCGACGCGCACGACGCCACGGCACCGGTCGGCTATCCGGCCGTGCACCACCTCACCCGCGAGCTGCGCCGTCACGCCGCGCACGCCGGCGACGCAGAGACGCTGCACCTGTGGGCCGGCACCGGCTACCGGCACGCGGCCACCGGCCCCGCGGCCGACGTCATCCGCCGGCTCAGCTGATGCCTGGACCGATGGGCTAGGTATCGGGCTAGTTCTAGCCCGTTTTGTGGTCTATCATCGTCTGATGAAGACGGTTCCGCTCAGCGAGGCGAAGGACAAGCTCTCGGCGCTCGTCGACGAGGCGGACAGCACGCACGAGATCGTGCAGATCACCAAGCACGGCCGGCCGGCGGCGGTGCTGATGTCGGCCGACGACCTGGAGTCACTCCGCGAGACGCTGTTCTGGCTCCAGCAGCCGGGGATACGGGAAGACCTGGCCGAGGGCGAACACGAGTTCCGGGCCGGTTCGACCGCGACCGGCGACGAGCTGCGCGACCGTTACGGCCTCCCCGCGCGGTGAGCGACTCCAGCGGCGACCGCGAGGAGCCGTGGAACGTGGTGGCCTCCAGTCGGTTTCAGCGCGACCTGGGCAGGCTGTCCCCACGAGTGGCCGCAGCGATCGTCGAGTTCGTCACCACGGCACTGCCGCAGAACCCCGCGCGGATGACGAAGCCGCTGGTCGGCGAACTCGAAGGGTTTCGTTCGGCCCGCCGCGGCGACTATCGCGTGATCGTACGGCTCGACGAGCAGGCCCAAGTCGTCATCCTGCATCGGGTGGCGCACCGAGCTCATGCATACCGACCAGGGTGAACCAGCGTGCGGCGTCATCCGTCGAGCCGGGACCGGGCCAGATCGACCCGTTCCGGCGTGTGGAGGCGCACGAGGATCCGCGTGGTATCCGGTGGGACGCGGGACGGCGTGGCCAACGACACCAGCACCGCGACCGCGAGGGCGAGCGGAGCGGCCCAGGCCGCCGGCGTCTCGAGCAGCGCACCCGGCCAGCCGCCGAACGGGCCCGCCACGACGGTCAGCCCGATGGCGCCGCCTGCGGTCGTCCCGCCCACGACCAGCCCGGCCAGCGCGCCCCAGGTCGACAGCCGCCGCCACCACACCCCGAGGACGATGAGCGGCGCGAACGTGGCCGCCGCCACCGCGAAGGCCAGCCCGACGCTCGTGGCCACGCCGAGCGGCTCCGATACCCGGCTCACCCCCCACGGCACGGCCACCGCCGTGACCGCCGCGTACCGGAACCCCCGCGTCGCGGGCAGGTCACCGCCGGCGACGCGGGCCAGCCGCGGGCGGATCGCCTGGTCGATGACGCCCGTCACCGACATCGCCAGGCCGGATGCCGTGGAGAGGAAAGCCGCGAAGGCGCCACCGGCGAGCATCGCGGTGAGTGCGCTCGCGGCCTGGCCGTCGACGAAGGCGGGTGGGATGCCGAGGACCAGCGAGTCGGTGCGCACCCCCTCCGGCAGCGACGGGAAGGCCACCCGGCCGAGCATCCCGTACATCGGTGGCAGCACGTAGAACACGCCGATCAGAGCGATGACCGCCACCGTGGTGCGTCGCGCGGCCACCCCGTCGGGGTTGGTGTAGTAGCGCACGATCACGTGTGGCAGCCCCATGGTGCCGAGGCACAGACCGAGCACCGTCGACATCGCCCGGTAGGTCGCGTGGTCGTCGGGGTCGTCGGACCAGGTCGGGATGCTCCAGCTCGGGTCGACGTCGGGTGGTGGCGCGCCGAGGCGCCACCACAGCGCGAGCAGCGCCCCGGCCGGGATCGCCATGGCGGTGAGCTTCACCCAGTACTGGACGGCCTGGACCAGGGTGATCGAGCGCATGCCACCGGCGCCGACGGCCGCGGTCACCACGACCGCGACGACCAGACCGCCGGCCCAGTCCGGGGCGCCGGTGACCAGGGTCAGGGTCAGGTTGGCGCCCTGGAACTGCGGCAGCAGGTACAACCAGCCGATGACGACCACGAGCACCGACGACACGTGGCGCACCGCTCGCGAGCCGAGCCGGGCCTCGGCGAAGTCGGGCAGGGTGTAGGCGCCGGAGCGACGCATCGGCGCGGCGACCACCACGAGCAGCACCACGTAACCGAGGGTGTAGCCGACCGGGAGCCAGACGGTGTCGATGCCCTGCTCGTACACGAGCCCGGCGACCCCGAGGTAGCTGGCCGCCGAGATGTACTCACCGCCGAGGGCCGAGGCGTTCAGCCGCGGGGAGACGGTGCGCCCGGCGACGTAGAAGTCGCTCGTGCGACGCGACAGCCGCAGCCCGAGCCCGCCGACGACCAGCGTGGTGGCGCACACCAGCGTGATCGCGGCGACGGCGAGGACGTCGGTCACCGCGGCCCGGCATCCGGGTCCACGACGTGCGGTCCGACGACGTGCGGTTCGACCACGTCGGCGACGTGCGGTTCGACCACGTCGGCGAAGTCGCCCTCGACCCGGTCCGCCTGGCGGGCGTACCAGCGGGCCAGCAGCCACGCCGCGGGGTACGGGCCGGCGCCGAGCAGCAGCCAGGCGACGGGCACGCCGAGCACCGACCAGGTCGCCGCCGACGGCACGAGCGAGTACGTCAGGGGAACCGCGGCCACGCCCAGCACGAGCATCGCGATCACGGCGACCGAGAGCCGCAGCTGCGCTCGCATCAGTCCGTCGAGGTAGACGTCGCCCAGCTCGGTCTGCTCGTCGAGGTCGCGTGCCACCGGTCGAGCCCGGGCGAGGGCGGCGTCGTGCCGCGAGCTACGCACCCGGACGCGCGCCGGCAGCGGGTCGCTCGCGCTGCGCACGGTCACTCCTCCGGTGGGCGGCGTCCGCCGAGCGGCCGGCGGAGCAGGGTGTCGCGGAGCTGCTTGGTGTGGCGCCGGCTGACCTGCAGCTCGACGTCGCCGACGAGGACGGCGCACCGGCCGTGGTCGATACGCACCTCGCGGACGTGCGGGAGGGCGACCAGCGTGCTGCGGTGGATGCGGACGAAGCCGTGGTCGGCCCACTCGTCCTCGAGCGTGCTCAACGGGACGCGAACCAGATGCGAGCCGGATGACGTGTGCAGCCGTGCGTAGTCGCCGTGCGCCTGGGCGTACCGAACCTGGCTGCGGGTGATGAAGCGGGTGACGCCGCCGAGCTCGACCGGGATGGTCTGGTCGTCGTCGGACGGTGGTCCGGCTCGGGGCGAGCGGCCGGGCCGAGGTGCGCCACCGTCATCCGGGGCAGGTTCGGGCGGCGCGGCGGACCGCCGGGTGCGTGGCTGGTGCGGTTCCCAGACGCCCGAGCGATACGCCGGACCCGCCCGTGGGCCGGAGTCGTCCAGGCGGTGGCCGGACGGGTCCTGCGCCGCCACCACCCGGCGGATCGCCTCGGCGAGCCGGCCCTCGCGCACCGGCTTCATGACGTAGTCGGTGGCGGCGAGGGCGAAGGCGTCGACCGCGTGCTCGTCGTGTGCCGTGACGAAGACGACCTGCGGCCGCACCGCGAACCGCGAGATGACCCGCGCGAGAGCCATGCCGTCCAGGCCTGGCATGGAGATGTCGCTGAACACCACGTCGATGTCGCGCTCGTCGAGAACCGCGAGGGCGTCGGTGCCGCTGGCCGCGGTGATGACCTCGGCCACCCGGTGGTCGCGACCGAGGAGGTAGCCGAGGTCGGTGAGTGCCGGCTGCTCGTCGTCGACGACGAGGGCCCTGAGCCCCGCACCGGTGGAGGACATGAGCGGTAAGCCTACGGGCGCTGCGTCATCCGCGGGGATGCACGCCGGGCGCGAACTTCGGCACCCGGAAGCTCACCCGCGTGCCCGCGCCCGGGGCGGTGTCGACGACGAGCCCGAACTCGTCGCCGTAGACCTGGCGCAGCCGGGCGTCGACGTTGCCCAGGCCCACCGAGTCGCTCGTGCGAGCGCCGTCCAGGATGCGGCGCACGTGCTCGGGGTCGGTGCCGACGCCGTCGTCCTCGACGCCGATCTCTGCCTCGGTGCCGAGGTCGGTGGCGGTGATGCTGAGGTGCCCGACCCCCTCCTTGCCGGCGAGCCCGTGCCGCACGGCGTTCTCGACGAGCGGCTGGACCGCGAGGTAGGGCAGGGTCACCGGCAGCACCTCGGGGGCGACGAGCAGCGAGACCTCGAGCCGGTCGCCGAAGCGGGCCTGCTCGAGCACGAGGTAGCGCTCGACGTTGCGCAGCTCCTCGGCGAGCGTGGTGTAGCTACCACCCGCCCGCAGCGCGTACCGGGTGAAGTCGGCGAAGTCGGTGAGCAGCTCCCGGGCCCGATCGGGGTCGGTACGCACGAACGACGCGATGGCGGCGAGGCTGTTGTAGATGAAGTGCGGGCTGATCTGGGCCCGCAGAGCACGCAGCTCGGCCTCGACCACCCGGCTGCGTGTGCTGGCGAGCTCGGTGAGTGCGAGCTGGCTCGACACCCAGGCGGCGACCTCCTCGGTGGCCCGGGCCAGGCCCGGCGACGGCGCGTCGGTCCATGCCGTCAGGGTGCCCACGACCAGGTCGTCCAGCACGAGCGGGGCGGTGACCGCCGCCTGCACCGGGCAGGCAGGGTCGGAGCACGCGAGGGTGGCCCCGCCGTGCACGACGGTGCGCCCGCTGATGAGGGTCTGTGTCCCGAGCTCGTGCGCCTGACCGCGATGGTGGTCGCCGACTCCGCTCCACGAGAGGACGGTCCCCGCGTCGGCGAACGACACGGCGCGGGCGCCGAGGATCGACAGCAGCTGCCGGCCGGCGCGCTCGGC
>JBOFLR010000415.1:0-2704 GCA_051657965.1 Dermatophilaceae bacterium | reverse complement strand
GAGCCCGGACCGATGTCCCGCGCCCGCTGGGCGCACGTCTACGCCGACGACCCCGACCGGCTGCACACCGCGATGGCGTTCGAGCAGGTGGCCGACGAGGCGTCGTTCGTGCTCGGCCCGGTGCTCGCCGTCCTGGCGGCCACGCTGTGGTTCCCCGAGGCCGGCCTCGTGCTCGCGTATACGCTCTTCGCGATCGGCTGCGTCACGTTCCTGTCGGCGCGGGCGACCGAGCCACCGGTCGTCCCCCACGCGGACCGCCCGGCCGGGCTCGCCGTCCGCCGGCCCGGCGTGCTCGTCGTCGCCGCCGCGCTGACGATGACCGGCGTCATCTTCGGCGCCAACGAGGTCGTCGCCGTGGCGTACGCCGACGAGCGGGGCGCCACCAGCTTCTCCAGCGTCATCCTCGGCGGATTCGCCCTCGGCTCCACCATCGCCGGAATCGTGTTCGGCGCCAGGGTTTTCCGGATGACGCTCACGCGCCGCCTCGCGCTCGCCGCCGCCGGTATGTTCGTGCTCGAACTGCCCGCGCTCGTCGCCCCCGGTCTGTGGCCGCTCGCGGTGGTGATGTTCGTCGCCGGTTCGGCCACCGCCCCGATGCTCATCACCGGCCTGTCGCTGGCGCAGCGGCTGGTCCCCCGGGCGCTGGTCACCGAGGGGATGGCGGTGGCGGTCACCGGCATCCTCATCGGGATCTCGGCCGGCTCGGCGGTCGGCGGCTGGGCGGTCGAGGCGTGGGGTGCCCAGCCGGCCTATGCCGTACCGGCGACGGCGGGCGCGGTGGCGCTGGCCGTCATCCTCGTGCGCTTCCGGCACCTGCAGCGCGCCGAGCTGCGGCCTCGTTGACCTCGGCGCGTTCGCTGTACGCCGAGCCCGAGCGCAGCTCGACCTGCGGGAGCAGCAGCATGACCAGGACGCCGACGGCCATGATCCCCGCACCGACGAGGAACGCCGTGTCCATGGCCTCCGAGAACCCGACGAGGAACGGCTGGGCGAGGCGATCGTCGAGAGTGGTGAGGAACGAGCTGTCCTCGAGTACCCCGCTCGAACTCGCAGCCGAGCCGCCGGACTCGAACTGCCGGGCGAACTCGGCGTTGGCCGGGTCGCGCAGCGCGGCCCGGAAGTCGGCGGTGCCGGCGGCTGCCCGGAACGCGTCGGCGATGCGGTCGCCGACGGTCGAGAACAGCACGGTGAGGAACAGCGCCGCGCCGATCGTGCCGCCGATCTGCCGGGTGAACGTGGCGGTCGAGGTCGCCACCCCGATCTGCTGCGGCGACGCCGCGTTCTGCACGGCGAGAGTGAGCGGCTGGAAGGAGAAGCCGAGTCCCAGCCCGAAGAACGTCATGACGACCATCGTCTGCCACAGCGGGGTGTCGTACGCGGTGAAGCTGAAGGCGGCCATGGAGGCGGTGAGCAGCATGGTGCCGACCACGGGGAAGATGCGGTAGCGGCCGGTTCGGCTGATGGCCTGGCCCGACCCTACGGACCCCGCCATGATGCCGAGCACGAGTGGCAGCAGCTGCAGCCCGGCCTCGGTGGGGCTCGAGCCCTTGACGATCTGCAGGTAGAGCGGGATCAGCGAGAGTCCGCCGAACATCACGACGCCGATGAGCACCGACGCACCCGAGGCCACCGCGATGGTGCGGATGCGGAACAACCGCAGGGGGAGGATCGCCTCGTCGCCCATCCGGCGTTCCTGCCAGACGAACAGCCCCGCGCCCGCGAGTCCCACCGCGATACAGAACAGCGACCGGCCCGAGACCCACCCCCAGTCGCGGCCCTGTTCGGCCACGAGCAGCAGCGGCACGAGCGCCACCGACAGCAGTGCCGCTCCCCACCAGTCGATGCGCTGGTCGAGCCGCTGGTGGTGCAGCCGCAGGGTGCGCGCCACGATGAGCAGCGCCAGCCCGCCGAGCGGGACGTTGACGAGGAACACCCACCGCCACCCGGTGACCCCGAGGATCGAGTCGGAGCCGGCGAGGAACCCGCCGACCACCGGGCCGAGCACGGATGACGTTCCGAACACCGCGACGAAGTAGCCCTGGTACTTGGCGCGCTCCCGCGGTGGCACGATGTCGCCGACGATCGCGAGCGCCAGCGAGAACAGGCCGCCCGCGCCGAGGCCCTGCACGGCGCGGAACGCCGCGAGCTGGCCCATCGAGTCGGAGAACGTGCACAGCACCGAGCCGAGGACGAACAGCGTGATCGCCGTGAGGAACAGCTTCTTGCGCCCGTAGATGTCGCCGAGCTTGCCGTAGAGCGGGGTGACGACGGTCGAGGTGATGAGGTAGGCGGTGGTCGCCCAGGCCTGGTGCTCCAAGCCCTCGAGATCGTCGGCGATGGTCCGGATGGCGGTGGCGACGATGGTCTGGTCGAGTGCGGCGAGGAACATGCCCGTCATCAGGCCGCCGAGGATGGTGAGGATCTGCCGGTGGGTCAGTGGCCGTGGCGAGGCGAGGAGCTGCTGGGCGTCGGTGGTCATCGGGTGCTCCTTCGAGGGGTGGCGAGCGAGGCCTCGAGATCGGTGGCGAACCGGGCGAGAAGGCTCGCCAACGTGCGCGTCTCGGCCGGTCTCCAGCGGTGGAGCACCTGGGCCAGCCAGGCGTCGCGCTCCTCGCGGATGCGGATGACGAGCGCCTCGCCGTCGGCGGTCAGGGTGAGCGCCTGGGCGCGCCGGTCATCGGCATCGGGGCCGCGCGCGACGAGC
>JBOFLR010000414.1:0-5818 GCA_051657965.1 Dermatophilaceae bacterium | reverse complement strand
AGCAGGACGTAGGCGTCCATGGTGAGGAGCGCCTTGAAGACCTTCGTCCGCAGCGTGCCGTCACGGGCGTCGGCGAGGCCGAGGTCGCCCATCATGTCGTGGATGGCGTAGTCGGTGCTGACCCCCCAGGCCTTGCTGCCCCACTCGCCGTCGATGTCGCCCGCGTTGTAGCCCTTGCAGAAGCAGGCGGACTGGACGATCTTGATGATGTCGGTGTTGGTCTCGCCCGAGCCGATCGCGCCGTGCGCGTCGAGGGCCGCGACCGTCGCCGGCCCGAAGGAGTCGGAGAGCGCCGTGATACCGAGCTCGTGCTGGAGCGCGCGGGTCAGCGAGTACATCGTCGACCAGCCCGTCCTCCCGTCCTCCGGGCAGCGGACGTAGCCGGACACCGCGCCGTAGGTCGCGTTGACCCATCGCTGAGCCTTGAGCACCATCTCGTCGACCATCGGCCGCCCTCCCCGTCGATCGCCAGATCCGGGTACCAGATCCGCTGACGCAGATACTGCCCGCGGGATCGGCGTGGTCGGCCACTCCGCGGCGAGGATCGGCATAGCTCTCGCCGAAGGTGCATAACTCCCGGTCAGCGGCGGGCGAGGTCTGGCACCGGCCCGGCCAAGGGCGCTGGTGCGCGCCGAGCCAGCCCCACCGCGACGCCCGCGAGCACCGTCGCGGCGCCGGCGAGCGAGACGACCGACGGCTGCTCGTCCAGGGCGAGCCACGCGGCCCCCATCCCGACGACCGGCACGAGCATCGAGAACGGCGCGACGACAGCAGCGGGGTGGCGCTTGAGCAGGCTGCTCCACAGGGCCGCGCTCACGACCGTCCCGAGGACGACGATGTAGCCGAGGGCGACGAGCGGACCGGCCGCCCCGGTCGTGGTCGCGTCGACCATGGCGCGCCAGCCGGTGACCGGTCCCTCCATCGCGGCCGAGAGGGCGAGCAGGGGCACCGGCGGGACGACCGTCATCCACAACGCGAAACGCAGGGCGCTGTCGGGCTGGGCGAGCCGGCTCGACAACGTCCCGAGGGCCCAGCCGAGCGCGGCGAGCAGGGTGAGCGCGAACGGCAGCCACGACCCGCCGCCGGCCCGTTCTGCCCCGATGACACAGAGCCCGGCGACCGCGACGACGGCACCGAGCACACCGCGCCGGGTGGGTCGCTCACCGAGCAGCAGCACCCCGAGCGCGATGACCATCGGCGCCCCGGCCTGGAGGACGACGGACGACAGCCCCGTCGGCATGCCGAGGTCGATGGCGAGGAACAGCAGGCCGAACTGGAGCACGCCGAAGCCGAGCCCGTACCCGACCAGCCAGCGCCACGGGGCCTTCGGGCGAGGGACGAGGATGACGACGGGCACGGCGACGAGCAGGTAGCGCAACGCCGCCAGGAAGAACGGTGGAAAGGCGTCGAGTGCGACCCGGACCGCGAGGAAGTTCAGGCCCCACAGGACGGCGACGAGCGTGGCGAGCCCACGGTCGCGGATGCTCACCGGAGCAGGCCGTGCAGCACGGCGTCGCCGAGGCGGCGCAGCGGCAGGCCGTCCTTCAGCACCCCGACGCGCGGGCACCGCTGCTGCAGCACGACCACGTACTGCGTCCGGTCAGGTGCCTCGACGAACCAGGCGAACATCACCGCGCCCGGCGAGGAGCCGCCCTTGAACGTCGACCGCGGCCACAGCTCGCGGTCGAGGTCGACGCCGGGATTCGCGGCGAGGATCTCCGGGAGGGGCCCGCTGCCGGCGCGGGTTCCAGCATCCCACAGCAGGTCCATCGCGGTCGCGACGTCGGCCGCGGACATCCACCAGTCGAGGCCGTGCGGATGGGCGGGGCGGACGAGATCGGCCACAGTGACGTCGGTCGGGTGGGTGTGGGCGTCGAGGAGCGCACGGCGCCCGGCTTCGGACGCACGCTCCCACGCCCGGAGGGTGCCGGGGCGCCCCCAGCCGACGTCGAAGAGCTCGCGCGTCGTGACGAACGGCCGGAGCAGCTCGGGCCGACGGTGACCAGCCCGCACGACAGCCGCCTCGACTGCATCCCGTCCGAGATGGCGGACGAGAAGATCGGATGCCGTGTTGTCGCTGCGTGCGTACATGTTGTACGCCACCTGGGCGACGACGGCACGGGTGCCGTCGGGAAGGTCCTGCATCTCCCCCGTGGGCAGGCTGCGTGTCTCCGGACCGGTGGTCAGCTCGTCGGTCCAGCTCGCGTACCCCTCCTCGACGGCCCAGGCGAGAGCGAGCAGGACATAGACCTTGAAGACCGAGCCCCCCGGCATCGGAAGGTCCGGGTCGCGGGTCCACAGCGGGGTCCAGCCGTCGTCGTGGCGGCGGGCGACGAACGCGGTGCTCTCGACCTCGGCCGCCGACTCGAGCGCGTCGAGCGCGTCGGCCACACCGTCGAATCCGTTCCGGTCCCGTTCTCTCGACGCGTCCTCGACGATCACTCGCCGGATCCGGCCGTCGGTGTCGACCGTGAGCGCGAGCACCTGGCGGCGCCCGTCGGGACCTCGCAGCGTGGCCCAAGCCTTGTGCAGGGCGGCGCTGACGTCGATGACCTCGAACGGACCGTCGGCACGCCATTCCCGGACCATCTGCAGGACGTCGTGGTCGTACCGCTCGAGGAACGACTCGACGAACCGCTCGGCGACGCCGTCGGGGGCCGGCTCGACATCCGCGGCGACGACCTCGGCCAGCCAGCGGATCTTCTCGAGGGCGGGGCCGGCCGACCCGCCGCGGCCGGGCTCGTAGGTGGCGGGCGGCGAGCCGCCTCTCGTCTCCGACATGTGCCGTCACGCTAGGTCGGCTGGGGCCGACCGGGGGGGGCGTGGCCGGTCATCGGCATAGCCGCGTGACGGCAGGCATACGCGAGACCGCGAGCGAGGCGCCGATGGTCACCTACGGTGACGGTGAGCCTGCCTCCGGGGGGTCGGCCGTCGACCTGGAAGGACCTCACGTCGTGCAGCATCAGATGGCAGAGCTGTGTCTCGTGCAGGCTCGCCTCTGCGAGCGGCTCGGCAGTCCGATGTACGCGGGCCTGCTCGAGCACGTCGCCGACGACATCCGCGCCGGTGGGCCGGCGTGGCAGGTGCTCGAGGACCTCTCGGGCTGCGTCGAGGGCGCCTATCCCGCGCTGCGGCTGCTCGGCTCGGTCCACCGCCTGGTACTCCAAGGCCGCGTGCCGGAGCTCGCCCGTCACTACCCGTCGGTCGGGGGGACCCCGGGGGTGGAGCTGTGGAGCGCGTTCCGCGGAGTGCTGGACGCCCATGCCACGGAACTCCGCGACCTCGTCCGTCATCCCCCGCAGACGAACGAGGTCGGACGATCGGCGGCCCTGCTCGGGGGGTTCGCCACGGTGGCGGCCGAGTCGGGCCTTCCGCTCCGTGTGCTCGAGATCGGTGCCAGCGCCGGACTCAACCTCGTCTGGGACCACTACCGCTACCGCTCGGGGACCTGGTCCTGGGGGAGTCCGGATGCCGCCGTGTGCATCGACGACGTGTTCGCCGGGCCTGCGCCGGACCTGCCCTGGGTCCGGGTGGCCGAACGTGCCGGCTGCGATCTCGAGCCGATCGATGTCACCGAGGAGAGTGGCCGGCTCGTCCTGCGGTCCTTTCTCTGGCCGGACCAGCGCGCGCGGCAGGAGCGGCTCGAGGCCGCCGTCGAGGTCTTCCGGGCAGTGGTGCCGCGGCCGCGCGTCGACCGGGCCGACGCGCTGACCTGGCTCCCGGAGCGGCTGGCCGAGAGCCGTCCCGGCGTCGCCACGGTCCTCACGCACTCGGTGCTCACCACCTATCTCGACGACGCCGCCCGCGCGATGCTCGACGACGAGATCGAGCGTGCCGGGGCCGCGGCGACCGCGGACACCCCGTTCGCCCGGCTGTCGCTCGAGACGGACGACGCAGGTGGCTTCGAGGTACGTCTGCGGTCCTGGCCCGGTGGCCGCGACCGGTTGCTCGGCACGGTCGGTGGGCACGGCCTCCCGGTCCGGTGGCACGCCGGCACGCGGGAACCGATCGCGGAGGGCGCGAGATGACCGGTGAGCTCGACGGCAAGGTGGCACTCGTGACGGGCGCTGCATCCGGTATCGGCCGGGCCTGCGCGGAGGCCCTCCACGCGGCCGGGGCGGTAGTCGTGCTCGCCGACATCGACGCGCCCGGTCTCTTGCACATTCGTGACCGGCTCACGGACGGCGGAGCTCCGGTCGCCGCGGTGGAGCTGGACGTCCGCGACGAGGCAGCGGGGCGAGCGGTGGTCGAACGAACCGTGGCCGAGCACGGGCGACTCGATGTGCTCGTCAACTCGGCCGGGGTGATGCTGCTCGCGCCGGCTCTCGAGGCCGATACCTCCGAGTGGACGGCGATGATCGCGATCAACGTCCTCGGTCTGATGTACCTGACTCACGCCGCGCTGCCCCACCTGCTCGCGTGCGAGGGGACCGTCGTCCAGATGTCGTCGATGGCCGCGCGCGCAGTCCGGCCGGGAGCGTCCGGGTACTACGCGAGCAAGTTCGCCGTCAACGGGTTCAGCGAGGGACTCCGGCAGGAGGTCACCGAGCACGGCGTCCGCGTGGTCGTCATCGAGCCCGGGACGACGGAGACGGCGCTACGACGTCGGATCACCCACACGCAGAGTCGAGAAGCCATCGACGCGCGAGTCGCGACCTACCGTCAGCTCCAGCCGGAGGACGTGGCCGCCGCGGTCATGTATGCCGTGCTGGCCCCCGACCATGTCGCCGTGAACGAGATCCTGCTCCGGCCCACGGACCAGGCCTGACCGACGGCATCCGGGACGGCCGGACAGGCGAGGGCCGCACCGCAGGACACGGCCGACGAGAGGCTCGCCCGCCGAGGCGACCGGCCCCGAGCGACATGCTGTCGTCGGACGCGATGCCCTGATACCATCCGAGACCTTCAGTGTCGTTACGCCGAGGGCAGGGGCCTGGGATGGCACAAGGACGCCATGCGCGTCAGCAGCCGGCGCGCCGCGTGCGGTGGCTGGGCGTCGGACTCGTCGGGCTGCTCGTGCTCGGAGGAACCAGCGTGACGCTGGCGCTCCAGTCGGCCACCGGCGACGACGACCCGCAGAAATGCGTGGGTGAGAGGACCCCGCTGGTCGTGGCGTCCTCCGCCGACAAGGCCGGGCTGCTCGAGCAGATGGCCGAGGACTTCAACGAGCGCAACCCCGCGAGCGGCGGACCGTGCGCTGAGGTACAGGTCCTGACCAAGAGCTCGGGCACGGCACAGACCGCCCTGGCGCGTGGCTGGACCGCCGACGACGGGCCTCAGCCCGACGTGTGGTCGCCGACCGGGTCGGTGTGGCTGCCGCTACTCGAGCAGCGGCTCAAGACCGCGAAGCGGCCGAGCCTGGTCAAGGATCCGTCCGCGGTGAAGGGAATCGCCCAGTCCCCGATGGTCATCGCGATGCCCCGCCCGATGGCCGAGGCACTCGGCTGGCCCAGCAAGGAGATCGGCTGGAGCGACCTGCTCAGCCTGGCCAAGGAGCGCACCGGCTGGGGAGCCTACGGCCACCCCGAATGGGGCAACTTCGTGCTCGGCAAGACCAACCCCAACTTCTCGCACGCAGGGCTCGAAGGCACCATCGCGGCGTACTACGCCGCCGTCGGTCGCACGTCGGGGCTCACCGTGGAGGACGTCGGGCTGGCCAGCACCCGCGAGTTCGTCGCAGGGGTCGAGCAGACCATCCAGCGATACGGCGACACCACGCTGTCCTTCGCGGCCGACTGGCAACGCGCAGACGCCGAGGGCCGGGCCATGGAGTACGTCTCGGCACTGGTCACGGAGGAGAACCTCGTGGTCTCCTACA
>JBOFLR010000413.1:0-1577 GCA_051657965.1 Dermatophilaceae bacterium | reverse complement strand
GCGCCGTCAGCGGCATCCTCAGCGGACTGCTGATCGCCGTGCCCGGCATCCTCGACGGATGGTTCGGCGAGTCGGCACCGACCAGCCTCCTGCTGAGCCTGGCTCCGGCGCTCGCGGTGCCGCTGGTCGTCGGACTCTATGCGCGCCAGGCTGGCCCGGCCGGCTCGTTCGGCATCCTCGCCTATGCCGTCAACCTGATCGGTACCGGGCTGTTCGCCGGAGTCGCGTTCTCGCTGAACGCGATCCTGTTCTTCCTGGATGCGGCGACCGTGACCGAGCTGCGGTCCGGGGTGTCGGGCACCGCTCTCTCCGGCGGCGGGATCGTCTTCGTGGTGGGCGCGGCGCTCTTCGGGGCGTCGATGATCCGCGCTCGGGTGCACCACCGGGTGGCCGCCTGGGCGTACACCGTCGCGGTGCCGGGCCTGGCGCTGACCGCTCGGCTCCCGGAGTCGATCGTCACCGCGGCCGTCCATGCCACCGTCGGTGCCAGCATGGTGACGTTGGCGCTGGGTCTTTGGTCGGCGTCGAGCGCCGAGGTCGCTGCCGACGCGCCGAACGACCGGCTGGCGCGGGCCTGAACCGGCGCCGACCGCGGTGTCGGCGCCGGCTCGTCCGGTCGGTCAGCCGTGGCGGCCGGGGACGCGCACGTCGACCCAGACGAGGCGGTGGTCGCTCGGGACGGTGCCGGTGGTCAGCCGCGACAGCGGGTCGGATGACGGGTACCAGAACACGGCCGAGTCCTTCACCCGTAGGCCGCGGCTGGGCAGCACGTAGTCGACCCGGATGTTGCCCGGGGGCTCCGAGAAGTCGGCGGTGTCCTGCGCCGCCGGCGAGCGGTGCTCGGCGTTGACCCCGCCCTGCACGGCCGACGCCTCGACCGCGCCGGCGCTCTCCGGCGCAGGGTCGGTGACACGCGGCTGGTCGAGCAGCTGGTCGATCGCGCCCGGCACCGAGTCGCCGTCCGCCGGGTCGGAGTTCTGGTCGCCCGCGACGACGAACAGCGAACCGGGGCGGAGCCCGCCGCGGTGACCCGCGTCATCCGTGATCCACCGCGACGCCCGCGGCCCGCTGATGTAGTCGGCCCAGAGCCGGATCTCGTCGGCGTTGCGGGTGCCGTTGCGGTCCTCGGGCCCGTCGAACACCGGCGGCGTCGGGTGCGAGACGAGGAAGTGCACGGTGCGACTCCCCACCCGCACCGGCACGTCCCAGTGCGACTTGCTCGACAGCCGGAACTGCTCCAGTTCCTCGGCCGAGTACCAGTCGGCGGGTGCCGGCGTGCCCGGGTCGTCGGGGAGCCGTGCGCCCGGCATGTCGGCCCAGAGCAGCTTCTGGAAGGTGCGCACGCGCTCGGTGTCGATCGGGTACTTGCTGAACACCGCCATGCCGAACTGGCCTGGGAAGAAGCCGAACCCGAACGCGTCGCCGGGGCCGCCGACGGTGCCGTCGTTGTCGAGGTCGAGGCCGCTCGGCACGCCGGTGTTGCTCGGCGCCGCGTAGGCGTACGGGTAGTCGACCGGTGCCGCGCCGTTCTGACCGCGTTCCAGGTAGTTGTCGCGGAACAGGTCGAGCGCCACCCC
>JBOFLR010000412.1:0-5796 GCA_051657965.1 Dermatophilaceae bacterium | reverse complement strand
TCGATGTCGACCTCGCAGATCGTGCAGGCCCAGGCGCAGGACTTCTGGTACGTCATCCCGGCGTTCTTCAGCTTCTTCGTCTACGTCGTCACGATGGTCGGCGAGACCAACCGGCTGCCGTTCGACCTCGCCGAGGGCGAGGGCGAGCTCACCGGCGGGTTCCACACCGAGTACGGCTCGATGCGGTTCGCGATGTTCTTTCTCGGCGAGTACATCAACATGTTCACCGTCGCCGCCCTCGCCACGACGATGTTCCTCGGCGGCCACCTCGCCCCGCCGGGCATCGGGCTGATCGCCGACGGTGCGCTCACCGGCGGCTGGTGGGGCCTGCTGTGGTTCACCCTCAAGCTCTGGTCGTTCATGTTCCTCTTCGTCTGGCTGCGCGGGTCGCTGCCCCGGGTGCGCTACGACCAGTTCATGCGCTTCGGCTGGAAGTTCCTCATCCCGGCCACGCTCGGCTGGGTGGTGCTCGTCGCGTTCTTCCGGGCCGCCCAGAACGGGTGGTTCGACGACATCGCCGGTGGCCGGGTCGTCATCGGCGGGCGCGCGTTCCCGGTGGTCACGCTCGGCCTGATCGGGGTCATCGCCGTCGTGGCGCTCGTCGGTGGCTGGGTCTGGGACCGCCGGGCCGAGGCCAGGGAGGCGGCGCTGCATCCGACCACACCCGACGAGATCGACCCGTACGCCGGCGGGTTCCCCGTGCCGCCACTGCCCGGGCAGACCCTGAGCGAGCCGTCGCTCGCCCCGCCGGCGCTCACGTCATCCCCGGATGCCGCGCCGCCCACCCGTGAGACCGAGGAGGCCGTTCGTGGCTGACCAGCAGAGGAAGCCCGGCTTCCTCTCCGACCTGTTCGCCCCGGTGGCCGGCTTCGGGGTGACGTTCTCGACCATGTTCCGCAAGGTCGCCACCGCGCAGTACCCCGAGGAGCGCCGCGCGCCGCAGCCCCGGTTCCACGGCCGGCACCAGCTCAACCGGCACGCGGACGGGCTGGAGAAGTGCATCGGCTGCGAGCTGTGCGCGTGGGCCTGCCCGGCCGACGCGATCCTCGTCGAGGGCGCCGACAACGACGACACGTCAGACGGCGCCGGCCGGTTCAGCCCAGGGGAGCGCTACGGCCGCGTTTACCAGATCAACTACCTGCGCTGCATCTTCTGCGGGCTGTGCATCGAGGCCTGCCCCACCCGGGCGCTGACCATGACGAACGAGTACGAGCTCGCCGACGACAACCGAGCCGACCTGATCTTCACCAAGGACCAGCTGCTCGCCCCCCTCCAGCCCGGCATGCTCGAGCCGCCGTTCCCCATGGCCGAGGGTGCCGAGGAGCGCGACTACTACCTCGGCAAGGTCACCGGCCCCACCGACGGCCAGCGCGGCTACGTCGACGCCCGACCGACTCGTACGGATGACGGTCCGGCTCGTACGGATGACGACACCGAGGTGGCGTCGTGACCGGCACCGGTGAGGCGGTGGCGTTCTGGGTGCTCGCGCCGGTGGCGGTGCTCGGTGCCCTCGGGCTGGTGTTCGCCCGCAAGGCCGTGCACGCCGCGCTCGGGATGGCCCTGGCGATGATCGTGCTCGGGGTGTTCTACCTCGCCCAGGACGCCGACTTCCTCGGCGTCATCCAGATCTTCGTCTACACCGGCGCCGTGATGATGCTGTTCCTCTTCGTCATCATGCTGGTCGGCGTCGACTCCTCGGACAGCCTGATCGAGACGCTCACCGGGCAGCGGTGGGTCACCGTGGTGCTGTGCGTCGGCCTCGGGGGAGTGCTCGCGTCGGCGATCGGGCGGGTCTCCTGGGGGACGGGCACCGGGCTCGACGAGGTCAACGCGCAGACCGGCAACGTCACGGGGGTGGCCCAGCTGATCTTCGGCCGGTACGTGTGGGTCTTCGAGATCACCAGCGTCCTGCTCATCACCGCCGCAGTCGGCGCCATGGTGCTGGCGCACCGGGAGCGGCTCGGGCGCGGGCCCGACCAGAAGGAGTGGAGCCGGCGCCGATTCCGCGAGGGCACGCACCTGGCCGGGCTGCCGGCGCCAGGCGTGTACGCCCGCCACAACGCGGTCGACACCCCGGCCCTGCTCCCCGACGGCACCCCCTCGGAGCTCTCGGTGTCGCGGGTGCTCACCGCCCGCGAGCAGAATCGCTCGCCCGAGCCGTTCAGCGAGGCCGAGCGCCGCATCGAGCGCGACCTGCGTGAGGAGAGCGAGCGATGAGCCTGGTCAACTACATCTACCTCGCCGCGATCCTCTTCGTCATCGGCGCGGCCACGGTGCTCACCCGGCGCAACGCGATCATCGTGTTCATGGGCGTGGAGCTGATGCTCAACGCCACCAACCTCGTCTTCGTCACCTTCGCCCGCTACCACGGCAACCTCGACGGCCAGGTCATCGCACTGTTCGTCATGGTGGTCGCGGCCGCCGAGGTCGTGGTCGGCCTGGCCATCATCATGGCGATCTTCCGCTCCCGCCGCTCGGCCTCGGTCGACGACGCGAACCTGCTGAAGCTGTAAGGAGCAGAACCCGTGACCTCACTCCTCGCCTCCGACGGCGGGTTGACAGCGGCCGGCGCCACCGGGGCGGCATCCCTGGCCTGGCTGCTCGTCGCGCTGCCACTGGCCGGCGCCGCGGTGCTGCTGCTCGGCGGCCGGCGTACCGACCGGTTCGGGCCGGCGTTGGCCACCGCCCTGTCGTGGGCGTCCTTCGCCGTGGGCGTGCTCGTGCTGGTGCAGCTGATCGGGCTCGGCGCCGACGAGCGGGCGCTCGGGGTCACGCTGTGGGAGTGGGTGCCCGCCGGGTCCTTCCAGCTCGACGTCGGCCTGCTCGTCGACCCGCTGTCGATGGCGTTCGTCATGCTCGTCACGTTCGTGGGGTCACTGATCCACGTGTACTCCCTCGGGTACATGGCGCACGACCCGGACAAGCGCCGGTTCTTCGCCTACCTCAACCTGTTCGTCGCGGCGATGCTGCTGCTCGTGCTCGCCGACTCCTACCTGCTGCTGTTCGTCGGCTGGGAGGGCGTGGGCCTGGCGTCGTACCTGCTGATCGGCTTCTGGAACCAGAACCCGGCCTACGCCAGCGCCGCCAACAAGGCATTCGTCGTCAACCGGGTCGGCGACCTCGGCCTGGCGATCGCGATCATGGTCATGTTCGTCACCTTCGGCGCGGTCGACTACGAGTCGGTGAACGCCGGGGTCGAGGGAGCGAACCAGGCCGCGCTCACCGCGATGGGCCTGCTCCTCCTCGTCGGCGCGTGCGGCAAGTCGGCCCAGTTCCCGCTGCAGTCCTGGCTCGGCGACGCGATGGCCGGCCCCACTCCGGTGTCGGCCCTCATCCACGCCGCCACCATGGTCACGGCCGGTGTCTACCTCGTGGTGCGGTCCGGTGCCATCTACGACGCCGCGCCGGATGCCGCCCTCGCCGTCTCGCTCGTCGGTGCGGTGACGCTCCTGTTCGGAGCCGTGGTCGGGTGCGCGAAGGACGACATCAAGAAGGCCCTGGCCGCGTCGACGATGAGCCAGATCGGGTACATGATGCTCGCCGCCGGCCTCGGCCCCGCCGGGTACGTGTTCGCGATCTTCCACCTGCTCACCCACGGCTTCTTCAAGGCCGGCATGTTCCTCGGGGCCGGGTCGGTCATGCACGGCATGAAGGACGAGGTGAACATGCGCCGGTTCGGCGGGCTTTCGGCGTTCATGAAGGTCACCTGGATCACCTTCGGGCTGGGCTGGCTCGCCATCCTCGGTGTCTGGCCGTTCGCCGGGTTCTACTCGAAGGACAAGATCATCGAGGAGGCGTTCGTCGGCGAGGGCTGGCGCCCGTGGGTGCTCGGCGGCGTGGCCCTGCTCGGTGCCGGGATCACCGCGTTCTACATGTCCCGGCTGTTCTTCATGACCTTCCACGGCAAGCGCCGGTGGAGCGAGGAGGAGCAGCACCCGCACGAGTCGCCGCTGACCATGACGGTGCCGATGGTCGTCCTCGCTGCGGGGTCGGCGTCGCTCGGCCTGCTGTTGTACCCGACCGGGGCGATCGAGGCCTGGCTCGAGCCGGTCGTGGGCGAGCACGCCAAGGAGTCGCCGGTGCTGCCGGTACCGCTCCTCATCGGCCTCACCCTCACGCTGGTGTTCGCGGGAGGGGCGCTGGCGTGGCTGCGGTACGGCCGCGAGGAGGTGCCCGAGGTCGCGCCGCGCGGATCGGTGCTCACCCGTGCCGCGCGGGTCGACCTCTACCAGGACGCCGTCAACGAGGGCCTCTTCATGCGGCCCGGCATCCACCTCACCCGCGGGCTGGTCTTCGCCGACGCGCGCGGCGTCGACGGCGCGGCCGGCGGGCTCGCCGCGCTGGTCGGCGGTCTGTCCTCCAGGCTCCGGCGGGTCCAGACCGGGTACGCCCGCTCCTACGCCCTGACGATGCTCACCGGTGTCGTCTCCATCCTCGGTGTGCTGTGGGTGATCCAGTGAGCTCCCTGCCCGTACTGACCCTGATGGTCGTCGTCCCGGTGCTCGGCGCGCTCGTCGTCGCCCTGCTCCCGAGCGGCTCGGCTCGGTTGGCCAAGCCGATCGCGCTCGGGGCGTCGCTGGTCACGCTGGCGCTCGCCCTGCTCGCCTGGGCGCGCTTCGACGCCGGGTCCGGCGCCCAGTTCCAGCTCGCCGAGGTGTACTCCTGGATCCCCCAGTTCGGGGTGTCGTACGCCGTCGGGGTCGACGGCATCGCCCTCTCCCTCATCGTCATGGCCGCCCTCCTGGTCCCGGTCTGCCTGCTCGCGGCCTGGAACGACATCCCGGTACCGGCCGAGGCGGATGACGAGGACGCCCACCTCGAGCGGGCTGCCGCACTGTCGCGCACGAAGCGGTACTTCGCGCTGATGCTCGTGCTCGAGGCGTTCATGGTGGGGGTGTTCGCGGCCACCGACGTGTTCCTCTTCTACGTCTTCTTCGAGGCGATGCTCATCCCGGTGTACTTCCTCATCGGGGGCTTCGGCGGCGCCCGACGCCAGTACGCCGCGGTCAAGTTCCTGCTGTTCTCCCTGGTCGGCGGGCTGGTCATGCTGGTCGGCGTCATCGCCGTCTACATCGCCGGCCCGGGGGGCGAGCAGGGTTTCCTCGTCGAGAACCTCACCGGCAACCTCGAGGGGTCCACGGCGGCGCTGCGCTGGATGTTCGTCGCGTTCTTCGTGGCGTTCGCCATCAAGGCGCCGATGTGGCCGGTGCACACCTGGCTGCCCGACGCGGCCACCGAGGCCCGGCCGGCCACCGCCGTGCTGCTCGTCGGCATCCTCGACAAGGTCGGCACCTACGGCATGATCCGGTTCTGCCTCCAGCTCTTCCCCGAGGCCTCGCAATGGGCCACGCTGGTCGTCATCGGCCTCGCGGTCGTCTCGGTGGCCTATGGAGCGTTGCTCGCCATCGGGCAGACCGACATGATGCGGCTCATCGCCTTCACCTCGATCAGCCACTTCGGCTTCATCGTGCTCGGCATCTTCGCGATGACCACGGTCGGTGGCGCGGGGTCGACGCTCTACATGGTCAACCACGGCTTCTCCACCGCCGGGCTGTTCCTCCTCGCCGGCTTCCTCGTCGCCCGCCGTGGCAGCAAGCGGATCCCCGACTACGGGGGCTGGCAGCGGGTCACCCCGGTACTCGCCGGCTGCTTCCTCGTCGCGGGGCTCGCCAGCCTGTCCCTGCCCGGGCTCGGGCCGTTCGTGTCGGAGTTCCTCGTGCTGCAGGGCACGTTCATGCGTTACGAGGTCGCGGCCGTGCTCGCCGCGGCCGGCATCGTGCTGGCCGCGCTCTACAT
>JBOFLR010000411.1:0-1623 GCA_051657965.1 Dermatophilaceae bacterium | reverse complement strand
GCGTCGAGCAGCGCCTGGGTCGGGTGCTCGTGCGTGCCGTCGCCGGCGTTGACGACGCTGGCGTCGACCCACTGCGCCACCTGGTGGCAGGCCCCGCTCGCGGAGTGCCGCACGACGAGCGCGTCGACGGCCATGGCGTCGATGGTGCGCACCGTGTCGCGCAGCGACTCGCCCTTGCTCGCCGAGGAGCCCTTGCCGGTGATGTTGATCGTGTCGGCGCTCATCCACTTGCCGGCGATCTCGAAGCTGGAGCGGGTGCGGGTGGAGTCCTCGAAGAAGAGGTTGATGACCGTGCGGCCGCGCAGCGTGGGCAGCTTCTTGACGTCCCGGCGCTGCACCTCGTGCATCTCGGCGGCGGTGGCGAGCAGGGCGCGCACGTCGTCGCGGCTGAGGTCGGCGCTGGAGAGCAGGTGCCGGTCCATCAGGCGCTCACCCCGTCCGGGGCCGATGACGCCCGCCCGTCCGGCGCGGATGCCGCCCGCCTATCCGGGGCGGATGCCGCCCGGCCGGCCGCCGTCGACGGGCGCCCCGCGTGGGTCCGGCCGGCGGCGATGGTGACCGAGTCGCCGTCCGCGCCGATGTCGTCGACCCCGGTGAGGCGGACCATGACCCGCTCGGTGTGGCTGGTCGGGAGGTTCTTGCCGACGTGGTCGGCGCGGATGGGGAGCTCGCGGTGCCCGCGGTCGACGAGCACCGCGAGGCGCACGGCCCGGGGCCGGCCGAGGTCGGCGAGGGCGTCGAGCGCGGCGCGGATGGTGCGGCCGGAGTAGAGCACGTCGTCGACGAGTACGACGACCCGGTCGTCGACGCCGGCGGGCGGGATGCGGGTCGGCAGCGGTGCCCGGGTGGGCTGGGAGCGCAGGTCGTCGCGGAACATCGTGACGTCGAGCGCGCCGTGGGGGACGGCCGTGCCCTCGACCTCCTCGACGAGCCCGGCGAGCCGGCGGGCGAGTTCGACGCCGCGGGTCGGGATGCCGAGGACGACGAGGTCGTGGGCGCCCTTGTTGCGTTCGACGACCTCGTGAGCGATGCGGCGCAGCGCCCGGGCGACATCGGGAGCGCTCATCACGGTGCGAGGGGAACCGGGGGCTTCCGGCTGGGCCGGGCCGCTGCCGGGCGGCGTGTCGTCGGCGCGTGCCATGACGCGGTCGACCTCCTTCCCCGCCTCACAGGACGGGTCGTTAAAGGACGTCTGATCGTCGTGAGTGTACGGCGATGCGGCACCGTCGTGCCGACACGTCTCGGCGCGGCGGCGTGGCTCTCGTCCCGTCGTGGGGACGGGATCGTCCTGACGGCGCGTCTCGTCGTGTCGGCGCGTCTCGTCGTGTCGGCGCGTGTCGCCGTCTCATCTCGTCGGAGGGTCTCGCCGTAGGGTCGAGGCGATGGCCTCTCCCGAGATCGGCACCGTCGCCCTGCTGTCGGACACCCACGGAGTGCTTCCGGTGCTCGAGGCGGTGCTCGCCGAGCCCGACGTCCGAGCCGCCGACCTCGTCGTCGTCACCGGCGACCTCGTCTCGGGCCCGATGCCGGCCGCGACCCTCGACGCGCTGACCGTGCTCGGCGAGCGCTGTCTGCTCGTGCGCGGCAACGCCGACCGCGAGGTCGTGGCGGTGGCGCGCGGCG
>JBOFLR010000410.1:0-2145 GCA_051657965.1 Dermatophilaceae bacterium | reverse complement strand
CCAGCGACACCTCCGTCAGCGCCGCGAACGCCCAGACGGATGCCGTGAGCCCGGCGAGGTGCACCGCCGTCGCCCGGCGTTCGGTGCGCGCCCGCTCGGGGACGAGGAACGCGGCGAGGACGAGCAGACCCGCGGTGGCGCTCGCGGCGAGCGCGCTCAGGGTGGACACCACGGGCAGTCCCCACCGGACCACCGGGCCGGGGTCGGCGAGCGCCAGAGGGGCCGCAGCTCCGGTGGCGGCGGCGACGGCCAGGGCGACGACCAGCCCGGTGCTGACCGCGACCGCGAGCGGGCGCGCCAGGGCGGGATCGCGCTCGGGAGCCATCACCCCAGCGTAGGTACTGTGACGCCATGCCGGTGCACCCGACGCCCCCGAGTGATCTCGCCGGGATGCTCGACGCCTGGGCCCACACGGTGCGCAGCATCCTCGACCTCGGTCGCACCATGCGGCCCGAGGACGCCGGCCGGCCCACCGACTGCCCTGGCTGGACGGTGTTCGACCAGATCGCGCACGTCGCCAGTGCCGAGGCGGGCCTGGCCGGCGAGCCGGTGGCCGACCTCGACGTCAGTGGCCGTGACCACGTGCGGAACCCGTTCGGCGAGCGGATCGAGAGGCTCCTGGAGAGCCGTCGCGGGCGTTCGCTCGACGAGGTGCTCGACGAGCTCGAGGAGCGCCTCGCCGAGCGGCTGGCGGCCTACGGGAGCCCGGATGCCACCGCCGAGACCGAGGTGAACGGCCCGTTCGGCCGCACCACGCTGCTCGACCTGCTCGGCGTACGCACCTTCGACATCTGGACCCACGAGCAGGACATCCGCGAGGCGCTCGACCGCCCCGGCGGGCTCGACACCCCGGCGGCCGCGGTCTCCGTGACGCGGCTGCTCCACCTGCTGCCGCGCATCGTCGCCCGGGACGCCGGCGTCGAGCCCGGCCGGGCGGTCGTTCTCGACATCACCGGGCCGACCGTGGCCCGCGCCGGGGTGCGGGTCGAGGAGAACGGCGGGAAGCGGGTCGGCACCCCCCTGTTCAGCGGGGCACCGGAGCAGCACCCCGACGTCGTCACGACCACCCTCACCATGTCGACCCAGGTCGCCATGCGGCTCGCCGGTGGCCGGCGCGACCCCGACTCGCTGCACGTCGTGGTGCACGGCGACGCCGACGTGGCGCAGCGGGTGCTGCGCTCACTGGCGGTGACCCCATGACGCCGGCGACGACGCCGGTCGTGCCGATGCGGCTCGTGCGGAAGCCGGTCGCGGTGGCTGCGCGGCGGCGACCCGCGTGAACCGCTTCACCACGAGCACCACGGCCGAGGCCACGGTGACCGCCTCGCTGGACGACGTCTGGGCGGCGGTCACCGACGCGTCGCTGCTCGCCCGCCTCACCCCCTTCCTGGCGCGCATCACCGATCACGGCGAGCACTGGGTGTGGGAGATGGCCGGGGTCCCCGCCCTGGGCCGCACCCTCGCGTTCACCTTCACCGAGCGGATGACGTTCGACGCGCCCCACCGCATCGAGTTCGAGCACGACCCGCCCGACGGCACCACCGAGCACGCCGGCGTGGCGGGCTGGTACACGCTCGAACCGCGTGGCGGAGGCACCCACCTGTCGACGACGCTACGCATCACGGCTCACCTGCCCGCGCCGGCGCTGATGCGCTCACCCGTCGAGGGCGCGATGCACCAGGTGGCGTCGTTCATGGGAAACCGCTTCTCGCAGAACCTGCTCCGGCACCTCGGCGCCACCACGGCGTGACGCTCGCGCTTCATCCTGAACTCGCCGGGTGCCTCCTCCGGCGACCTGCCGCCCGCCCTACGCCAGCTCCCGGCGTCGAGCCCGTCCACGAGTGTCCGGTACCGGAGACGCACCGAGTCGAACGACGAGTGGGTACCGACCACTCGACATCCGCGTGTATGTTTGCTTGCAACAAGCAAGTAACGAGCCGGAGGTCGGCAGATGGCGCCCACACCAGCACCCGCGGAGGTCGTTCTCAGCGACGAGCTCATCAGGGTGTTCAAGCTGCTCCAGACCGCACGACTGCGCACCCCGCGAGCGCACACCGGCGTCGACCCGCTCGCGTACCCCCTCCTGTTCACCCTGCAGCGCGGACCACGACGCGTGTCCGACCTGGCCGAGGCGGTCCACTCCGA
>JBOFLR010000409.1:0-3714 GCA_051657965.1 Dermatophilaceae bacterium | reverse complement strand
CCTGTCTCGCGGGTCGCGAGGTCGTCGCCGAGCGGGGTGCGCCAGTACAGCACCTCGCGGCCGGACCGCCGGCGGGCCACGAGGTGGGCGTCGCGGAGCACCGCGAGGTGGTTTCCCACCGACCCGAGGGGCAAGCCGCTGCGGGCGACGAGCTGGGTGGTCGATGCCGGCGCATCCAGCATCCGCAGGAGCTGCGCGCGGTTCTGCCCGAGCAGCCGGCCGAGCGGGTCGGCTCCTGCGGGAGGGTCGACGATGCCGGTCCCGCTGGCGGAGTAGGTGATCGCGAACCGCCGTGCGACGAGGTCCCACAGGACGAACTCGCGTCCGCCCGGGATCGGGTGGAACGACAGCGTCGCGTCGGAAATGTCCTTGACCGGAGAGTCGTACGTGTTCACGACGAGCCGACCGTCACCGGCGTACCGGGTGCCGCGTCGCATCGCCGGCAAGGCCGTCGCCCAGCCTCCTCGGCTCACCGCGGCGGTACGCGAGACGATGTCCGCCTCGAGCACCCGCCGGGTCCTCGGCCAGCCGTCAGCGACGCCGAGCTCCCAGCCGAGAGTGAGCAGGTCGGCGACGCGCTCGCCCAGGTCGCGGGTGCGCTCGAGCCCGCTCGGGAGACCGCCTGCGGTCGTCGTGGCGATGTCCTGACGGACCTTGTCGTCGGGCTGCGCGCGCACGGCCTCGAGCTCTGCGGCGAGGCTGTCGGCCGGGGGCACGGCGAGCGAGAAGCAGTCGGCGATCCAGACAGGTGAGAACGAGCCGTCGAGCACCGCTTGGTCGACCGGGCGGTCGCGCAGCGCCGAGCCCAGCCGCGGGTCGCCGGTCCGGTGCAGGGTCCTGAGTGCCGCGAGGGCGACGGCGAGGTGCGAGACGGAGAAGTGCGCCCGCGCCAGCACGTCCGGACCCAGCAGCCACTCGCTCACGTTTCGCCTCCTCGCGAAAATTTAACAGGCGCCGGTCGTCGCCTGATGAGGTCGAGCGGTGCCCGTCCCTGCCGTCACCTACACCGACCTGTTGTCCGACCGCGAGTTTCGCGGCTTGTGGACGAGCTTCGCCACCCTCGTCGCCGGCAGCTCCCTCGGCTCACTCGCCCTCGCCACGCTGGTCCAGGAGCAGACCGGTTCACCGCTGCTCACCGCGCTGAGCATGTTCGGGCCGACCCTGGCCACCGCCTTGGGGGCGTCGACCGCGATGTCGTTGGCCGACACGGCTCGGCCGCGCCGGCTGCTGGTCCGGATCCAGCTCGTCGTCGCGGCGCTCGTTCTCGCGCAGGCGCTCCCGATCGGTCCGGTCGCCATCCGACTGGTGCTCATCGTCGTGGTGGGGCTGCTGATGTCGGTCGCGGCCGGCATCCGGTTCGGCCTGCTCGCCGAGATCGTGCCCGACGAGCACTACGCCACCGCTCGTTCACTGCTGAACGTCGCGACCGGGGCGATGCAGATCGTCGGCTTCGCCTCCGCGGCAGTGCTGCTCTCCTGGTTCACGCCGCGACAGCTCTTCGTCGCGGATGCCGCCCTCATCACCGTCTCCGCGCTGACCGTGTACGCGACCACCCGGGAGCACTCGACCCGCCCGACGCCGCCGCCGAGCCTCGCCCAGACCGTCCGCACCAATACCTGGATGGTGCGCCAGCACCGGCTCCGCCCGCTCCTCGTGTGCCTGTGGATCCCCAACGGCCTGGTCGTCGGGTGCGAGGCACTGTTCGTGCCCTACGCCGGCGAGCGGGCCGGGGTCCTGTTCGTCGCCGGGGCCGCGGGCATGCTCGCCGGCGACCTCGCCATGGGCCGCCTGGTCTCCCGGCGGCAGCGCACCAGGCTCAGCCCGTGGCTGCGGACCGTGCTCGCCGTGCCTTTCCTCGCCTTCGTCCTCGAGCCCGACCTGCCTACCGCGGCTGCGCTCGTCGCACTGGCCACCCTCGGCTACTCGGGGTCGCTCGCCCTGCAGGAACAGCTCGTCCGGCTGACCCCCGAGGAGGTGCGCGGACAGGTCCAGGGTGTCGAGGCGGCCGGCCGCAGGACCATGCAGGGCGTCGGCGCGCTGATTGCCGGCTCGGTCGCCGAGGTGCTTTCCCCGGGCCTGACGATGAGCCTGCTCGCGTCGGCGTCGCTCGTCGTGACCCTCGTGTTCTGGCGGGGTGTGCATCGATCGCTCACCCACCCCGCTCCGGCCGGCGGCGGATAGCGGCCCGTCGGCCCGTCGCCGGCGCACGAACGTACCGAGAGCTGACCGCGTCGGTGCGACCATGGACCATGACGTCGGCAGGTGGGTCCACGCACCGCCTCCGACCTGTGTGGCTGGATGTGCTCGAGCTGCTGGGATGGGCCCTGGTCGCCGCTGCTTCCGTGACTCTGTTCTTCTCGTACTTCGTCGTGATGCCGTGGTGGCTTCCCCTTGCCGCGAGCGCCGTCGGACTCGTGGCGGCGAGCGGGGTGGCGATCGCGGCCTGGCACGTGGCCCGTCGAGGCGGCGAGGGGTTCTGGCGAAGCCTGCGCGCGTCGATGAGGCGGACGGGCCGTTTCCTTCTCGATTTCACGCCCTAGATGACACGTGTGACGTCGGTACGTCGGGCCCTCGAGGACCGCATCGACTCGGTGTGCGCGTCAACCGACGACACGTCCGCGGCGAGGTAGCCGTCGCCGTCGCGTGGCGGATGCCGGTTCAGGCGCTCTGAAGGGGACAGATCTGCTCGAGCGCGTCGCCGAGGTGGTCCTTCTCGATCTCGAGGTCGTAGCGGGTCTGCAGGTTCAGCCAGAACCGATCGGTGGTGCCGAAGTAGCGGGCCAGGCGAAGCGCCGTGTCGGCGGTGACCCGGCGCTTGCCGTGGACGATCTCGTTGATCCGGCGCGGCGACACCCCGATCGAGACGGCCAGGTGGTTCTGGGTGACCTGCAGCGGGACGAGGAAGTCTTCGAGAAGAACCTCCCCTGGGTGGATCGGTGCGATGGTCGTCATCGGTGCGCCTCCTTCGGGCTAGTGGTAGTCGACGATCTCGACGTTCTCGGGGCCGGCGGGTGTCCAGGTGAAGCAGACCCGCCACTGCTGGTTGACGCGGATGCTGTGCTGTCCGGCGCGACCGCCGCGGAGGGCTTCCAGCCGGTTCCCGGGCGGGACGCGCAGGTCGTCGAGGGTCTCGGCGGCGTCGAGCAGGGCGAGCTTGCGAAGGGCGGTCCGTTCGATCCGTCGGTCGAGCTTCGGCGTGTGCTGTCGTGACCAGAGACGTTGGGTCGTGGTGTTGCCGAACGACCGGATCACGAGGTGAGTATAACGTGTCGCGTTAAACCCGCCGAGCAGCGCCGCGCGTCCCCTCCGTGGCGCGGGCGCTATCGGTCGGCCGGCGGGGGCCATGCCGCACCGCTCGACGGCGGGATGGGGGCGGGCGCCATTGACTGGTACTGTTTGTTGTACCACTTGGAGGTATGTCATGGCTATCACGGCGAGCGAGGCCCGCAAGAACCTGTTCCCCCTGATCGAGAAGGTCAACGACGACCGGATGCCGGTCGAGATCACCTCGCGACGCGGCGACGCCGTCCTTCTCTCGCGCGCCGACTACGACGCCCTCGAGGAGACCGCGCACCTGCTGCGGGTGCCAGCCAACGCCAAGCGCTTGCTGGAGAGCCTCCAGCAAGCCCGAGCCGGAGAGCGCGACGAACGCGATCTGGTGCGGTGAGGCTGGTCTTCACCCCGCACGGCTGGGGGGACTACACCTACTGGCTC
>JBOFLR010000408.1:0-2799 GCA_051657965.1 Dermatophilaceae bacterium | reverse complement strand
TCCGCTGCGGCTGCTGCTTCGCGCGCTTGCCCGGGCCGGAGCCCATGCCCGGCATCCCGGGCATCCCCGGCATCCCGCCGCCCTTGGCGAGCTGCTTCATCATCTTCTGCGCCTCGCCGAAGCGCTCGAGCAGCTGGTTGACCTCGGAGGTCGTGACACCCGACCCCTTGGCGATGCGCGAGCGGCGAGACCCGTTGATCTGTTTCGGGTGGTTGCGCTCGAACGGGGTCATCGAGCGGACCATCGCCTCGACCCGGTCGAACTCGCGCTCGTCGAACGCGTCGAGCTGGGCCTTCATCTGGCCCATGCCGGGCATCATCCCGAGCAGCGACTTGAGCGACCCCATCTTCTTGATCGCGGCCATCTGCTGGAGGAAGTCGTCGAAGGTGAAGTCCTCGGCGGCGAGGAACTTGCGCTCCATCTCGGCGGCCTGGGAGCGGTCGAACGCCCGCTCGGCCTGCTCGATGAGGGTGAGCACGTCGCCCATGTCGAGGATGCGCGACGCCATCCGGTCGGGGTGGAAGACCTCGAGGTCCTGCAGCGTCTCGCCGGTGGAGGCGAACATGATCGGCCGACCGGTGACCGACGCCACCGACAGCGCCGCGCCGCCCCGGGCGTCGCCGTCGAGCTTGGACAGGACGACGCCGGTGAAGTCGACCCCCTCGAGAAACGCCTCGGCCGTCTCGACGGCGGCCTGGCCGATCATCGCGTCGATGACGAAGAGCACCTCGTCGGGCTGGACCGCCGCACGGATGTCGGCGGCCTGCTGCATGAGGTCGGCGTCGACGGCGAGACGGCCGGCGGTGTCGACGACGACGACGTCGTGCTGCCGGGTCCGCGCCTCGGCCACACCCGCGCGGGCCACCGAGACCGGATCGCCGAACGAGCGCGTGCCGTCGACCCCGCTCGACACCGCGTCGTGCCCGCCGACGTTGCCACGCTCGGGCGCGAACACCGGCACCCCGGCCCGCTCCCCGACGACCTCGAGCTGAGTCACCGCGTTGGGACGCTGGAGGTCGGCGGCGACGAGCAGCGGCGTGTGCCCCTGCGCCTTCAGCCACTGCCCGAGCTTGCCTGCGAGAGTGGTCTTTCCGGACCCCTGGAGACCGGCGAGCATGATCACCGTCGGCGGCTGCTTGGCGAACCGCAGCGTGCGGGTCTCGCCACCGAGGATGCCGACGAGCTCCTCGTTGACGATCTTCACGACCTGCTGGGCCGGGTTGAGGGCCTCGCTCACCTCCGCGCCGAGCGCCCGCTCGCGCACCCGGTGGGTGAACTCCTTGACCACCGGCACTGCGACGTCGGCGTCGAGCAGGGCGAGCCGGATGTCGCGGACGGTCCTGTTGACGTCGGACTCGCTGAGGCGTCCCTTCGAGCGCAGGTTGCGGAAGGTCGCCGTCAGCCGGTCGGACAGGCTCGTGAACACCGACCCAGGCTAACGGCTGAGGTCGGCGGCCCGGGACGCCGCGGTGCGCCCACCCGGGATCCGGGACGGAGCCCGACCGCAGCCGCCGGACCGCCCGCCGCTGCGGCCCCGGGCGTGGCCCCGTCCGGCACCTCGGACCCCCTACGGTCGAGGCGCCGGACCGGGCGGTCAGGGGGCGAGACCGTCGCAGGTGTCGATGACGGCGCTCACGACCTGGGCGACGCGCGCCGGCGAGAGCGCCCGGGCATCTGCCCCGGTGAGGTAGAACGTGTCGAGGGTCTGGCCCGCGTACGTCGCGATGTGCGCCGACCGGACCGAGACGCCCGCTCGCGCCAGGGTGGCGCCCAGCTCGTGCAGCAGACCCGGGCGGTCCTCGGCCCGCACCTCGAGCACGGTCGCGTCGCTGCCGGCACCGGGGACCACCAGCGCGCGAGCCTGGCCAGGCGTGCCCAGCTCCGATCGTCCCGACGGGCGAGGGAGATGGGCGCGGCGCCGGTCGAGGGTCAGCAGCGGCCCGCGGTCGTCGCGGCCGAGCCGAGCCAGCCCACGCGCGATCCGGATCGGATCCGGCACCGCACCGCTCGGGGACTCGACATGCCATTCGTTCGCGGCCAGCCCGTCCACGGTGCGCAGGATGGCGGTACGCACCGTGTGTCCCTCGGCCGCGAGCAGCCCGGCGGTGTCGGCGAACAGCCCGACCCGGTCGAGATCGGTGATGTCGAGCCGGTGGCTCCCCCCGGACGAGATGACCTGCACCTGCGGCCTGCCGTCGCGGACCGCCGCCGCCAGCTCCGGGTCGAGGACCCGGCCGGCGACGTCATCCGGAGCCGGCGTCGGCGCCCCGTCCTCCTCCGGCGCCGCGTCGAGGCGGTGACGCACCGCCTGTGCGAGCTGGTCCAGCAGCGTCGCGCGCCAGTCCGTCCAGGCGAGCGGGCCGGCGGCCGACGCGTCGGCCTCGGTGAGCGCGAGCAGCAGCTCGAACACGTCGCGGTCGCCATCGACGGCCGCCACCGCGGCCTCGACGGTACGCGGGTCCTGGTGGTCGCGGCGGGTCGCCAGGCCGATCAGGGTGAGGTGCTCCCGGACCAGCGTCACGAGCACTCCCACGTCACGCTCGCCGTAACCCCAGCGGGTGGCCACCGACCGCGTCGTCTCCGCGCCGACGGACGAGTGGTCGTGAGCACCTCGCACCTTGCCGATGTCGTGGAGCAGGGCGGCGACGAGCAGAAGGTCCGGCCGCGACACCCGGCGCACCAGGCCTGCGGCGCGCACGACGGTCTCGACGAGGTGGCGGTCCACCGTGTGCCGGTGCACCGCACTGCGCTGCGGGCGCGAGCGCACCGCGGACCACTCGGGCAGCCAGGTGTCGACGA
>JBOFLR010000407.1:0-14252 GCA_051657965.1 Dermatophilaceae bacterium | reverse complement strand
GGTCATCCGGTGCGGTGGATCTTGTGCGGGGCGGCCTGGGCGCGCGGCTTGACGACGAGCAGGTCGACGTTCACGTGGGCCGGCCGGGTCGCCATCCACACGATGGCCTCGGCGACGTCGTCGGCGACCAGCGGCTCGGCCACCCCGGCGTAGACGGCATCCGCGCGCCCCTGGTCCCCGCCGAACCGGGTGAGCGAGAACTCCTCGGTGCGCACCATGCCCGGCGCGATCTCGGTGACGCGCACCGGCTGGTCGACCAGCTCGAGCCGCAGCGTCTCGGTCATCACGTGCACGCCGTGCTTCGCCGCGGTGTAGCCGCCGCCTCCTTCGTAGGCCACCAGCCCGGCGATCGAACCGACGTTGACGACGATGCCCGCACCATCGGCTGCGACCAGCGCCGGAAGCAGTGCCTTGGTGACCCGCAGGGTGCCGAGCACGTTGGTGGCATACATCCGCTCCCACGCCGCGATGTCGGCCGCCGCCACCGGCTCCAGCCCGAGCGCGCCGCCGGCGTTGTTCACCAGCACGTGCACGACGCCGCCGGCCGCCTCGGCGAGCCGGGCGACGTCGTCATCCGACGTGACGTCGCACCGCACCGCGACACCGCCGATCCCGGCGGCCAGCTGCGCGACCCGCTCGGCCCGCCGCGCGGCGCAGACCACCCGGAACCCGGATGCCGCGAGCCGCCGAGCCGTCGCGGCGCCGATGCCGCTGCTCGCTCCGGTCACCACCGCCACGGGCGCAGTCATCGCCGACCCCTCTTGCCGTGCGCCGAGGTCGGCCCGTCAGCGGCGGCGGTCGTCGCGGAGCGAGGCCCGGGTGGTGTCCACGGGGCGGACGACGGCGGCAAGGCCCTGGCGACCAGGCCGCTCACCCACCCGCCGTCGCCCGACCCGGGTGGACCGCAGAACCGTTTCGGGATGACGACGTCCACCACCCGAACCTACCGGGACCAGGCGAGGCGCGGCGGGCGGGCGCCCTCACCGGCGCCCGCCCACTGTGGCCGCTCAGCGTGCGCCGAGCGGCCGGACCCCCGGCATGGGGTCGGGCCGGTCGTCGACACCCTCGATGGTCGTCGGCGCGCCGGCCTTGCCACTGGACAGCTGCGTGGCCGGGAGACCCGCCCATCGGCGGATGGTCGCCTCGGCCTCGTTCCGCTCCGCCGTCGCGAGCTCGGTGAAGCTCGCGCCGTGGTTGCCGGCGTCGACGGTGTACCGGTACGAGTCCTCGGTGCCGTTGCCGAGCCGGAACGGCTCGGCCGACCACGGGTCGTTCTCGCCGTAGACGAACATCAGCTCGGAGCCCTGCTCCCGGACCCAGGTGTCGATGCCCGCCATCGCGCCGTTCTCGAAGGAGGGCCTGGCCAGGTCGCCGATCAGGTCGGGGGCGACCGGCACGTCATCCGGGTCGACCAGGTCCTGCAGGTCCTGATGCTGGAGCTGCGGGTACCCCAGCTGTGCGGCGGCCTGGTAGTAGTACGCGACGAACGCCTGGTTGGCCTCGAAGTCGGCGTCGCCCCCGAAGCCCTGTCTGTCGCGGAGGAACTCGAAGAGCTTCGTGGAGGAGGAGTCAGTCGCGGGCAGGTCGTCGCAGGACTCCTCCGTGCCGTACTGCCAGAGGTAGTAGCCGAGGCCGTCGGAGCCGAGCAGCCGGTAGTAGAGCTCGTCGCGCACGGAGTCGAAGTACGTTCCGTAGCGCAGGTTCTCGCGGGTGGCGTACGCGCGTGCCTCGGCGAGCACGCCGGGCCGGCTCAGCATCTCGCGCTCGAGGGCGACCACCTGGCGCTGGCAGGCCTGGCTGTTGCCCACCTGCTCGAAGTGCCGGTCGTAGGCGGAGTCCTCGTCGTTGTCGACGTCGTTCGGGGCGACGTCGGCGATGGTGCCGTCGACGTCATCCGGGTGGAACCGGCGGTGGTACACCGAGGTCATGCCGCCCTTGCTCGCACCGGTCGAGAGCCACTTCTGGTCGTAGACGCCCTTCAGCAGCGACACGACCGCGTGGTAGTCGTCGGCGGCCTGCTCGATGGTCAGCTGGGACTCCCAGTCGGGCTTCTTCGGGATCGACGTCCCGTAGAACCGGTGCTCGATCTCGACCTGGTTGCCGTCGACGAGCGTGGCCGGCTCACTGCGGAACGGGACGCCGTACGCCGTGTAGCCCGTGGAGAAGAGCACGGTCGGGCGGGTCTGGTCGCGGTGCAGCACGAACACCCGCTGGGCGAACGTGCCCTTCCGGCGGTTGTCGTGGTCGACCTGCTGGGCGTAGCGGAGCTCGAAGTACCGATAGCCCTCGCCCGGGGTCTCCTTGACCACGGTCATGCCGGGGAGTGCCTCGAGCCGGTCACGGATGTCGGGTGCGGCGGTGGTCGTGACCGACCGGGCCGTGGATGACGATGGCGTTGCGGCTGAGGCTGTTCCGGCTGCCGGTCCGAGCGCGGCGGTGGCGGCGATCGCGACCGCACAGGCATGTCGAGCGGTGATGCTGGGCATGGGGCTCCTCGTCGGTGTCGTCTGTCGATGTCGCCACCGACGCTAGGCACGAACCCGACTGCTCGCATCTCGAGAGCGCAGCCACGAGCGGGAGCGCATCACACGTCGTGGCGACCGGCGCGGTGGTCGCCCGAGGCCCACCTGGACGGCGGACGCCCGAGCGTTTATTTTGATGTCAAAGTATCTGCGGCCGCGAGGTCGAATCCAGTGCCGGCTCGACCCCGACCGGCCCGGCCGGCCGGTCGGCGTCGCGGAAGACGGTGCCGGCGTCGAGGAGGGAGGCGCGGTGGAGGGCGGGTTCTCCCTGCGGCGGATCGCCGTGCCGGCGTTCGGGCCGTCGCTGCTGTGGTCGGTGGGGGTCGGCGCGGTACTGCCGGTGATCACCCTCCGTGCCCTCGAGCTCGGCGCGAGCGTCGGCGTCGCTGCGCTGCTCGTGGCCGTCGCCGCCGTCACCGAGCTGCTCGCGGCGGTGCCGGCCGGAGTCGTCGTCGACCGCATCGGCGAGCGCCGCGCGCTGGTGCTCGCCGGGCTCCTGGACGCCGCGGCCTGCGCACTCGCCCTCGTCGCCACCCACCTCGTGGTGCTCGCGCTGGCCGTCGCCCTCACCGGGCCGACGTTCAGTGTCTTCCTGCTGGCCCGCCAGTCCTACCTCACGGCCGCCGCGCCGGTCGGCGTCCGAGCCCGGGCGATGTCGACCCTCGGCGGCGTCACCCGCATCGGGGTGTTCGTCGGCCCGCTGCTCGGCGCGGTCCTCGTCGACCGCTGGGGTCCGCGGGCGGCCTTCGGTCTGGCCGTCCTGGCGAGCCTCGCGGCTGCGGCGCTCGCGTGGTCCGCCCGCGACCTCGGCGCCCATCACCGGCATCCGACGAGGAGCGGGGCCGAGCGCGTCCCGGTACGGGCCGTCGTGCGGCGCCATCGCCGGGTGCTCCTCACCGTCGGCGTCGGCGTACTCGCCCTCGGTCTGGCCCGATCGGCGCGCGTCGTTGTCGTGCCGCTCTGGTCCGAGCACGTCGGTCTCGACGCCGCACAGACCTCGCTGGCCTTCGCAGCGGCCGCCGGGGTCGAGGTGCTGCTGTTCTACCCGGCCGGGTCGGTCATGGACCGATGGGGCCGGCTCGCCGTCGCCCTCCCCGTCTCGATCCTGCTCGGCGTAGGCCTGGTGGTCCTGCCGCTCACGACGACGCTCGCCGGGGTTGCCGTCGTCTCGCTGCTCATGGGCGTGGGCAACGGCCTCGGGTCGGGCATCGTCATGACCCTCGGCGCGGATGCCGCTCCGGCCGACGGGCGGGCCCCGTTCCTCGGCGTGTGGAGGTTGCTCTCCCTGGTCGGCCACAACGGTGCCGCGGTCGTGGTGGCAGCGGTCGCCACGGTGTCGGGAGTAGCGGTCGCGAGCGTCGTCGTCGGCGTGCTCAGCCTGCTCGGCGGCGCCTGGCTCGTCCGCTGGATACCCGGGTACGACCCGACCTCGCGGGCCCGGCGCCACGAGACGCGCTCGTCATCCGACCCGGACCTCGGTACGCCGGGCGCGAACCGCACCGAGGACGTCGGTACCGAACCGTAGGCTGAGGACGTGACCGACCTCATCGACACCACGGAGATGTACCTCCGCACCATCTTCGAGCTCGAGGAGGAGGGCATCACGCCGCTGCGGGCCCGCATCGCCGAACGGCTGAGCCACTCCGGGCCCACGGTGTCGCAGACCGTGGCGCGGATGGAGCGTGACGGCTTGCTCCACGTGGCCGGCGACCGGCACCTCGAGCTGAGTGCGGAGGGCCGGCAGCGGGCCACCCGGGTCATGCGCAAGCACCGCATCGCCGAGCGGCTGCTCGTCGACGTCATCGGGCTCGAGTGGGAGTACGTGCACGACGAGGCGTGCCGGTGGGAGCACGTGATGTCGGAGCGGGTCGAGCGCAAGATCCTCGCGATCCTGCCCGACCACCTCGAGTCGCCCTACGGCAACCCGATCCCGGGTCTGGACGAGCTCGGCGAGTTGGGCGAGGCCGTCGACTTCCGCTCCGGCCTGTTCACCCTCGACGAGGTCGCCGTCGAGGAACCGGCCACGGTGGTCGTCCGGCGGATCGGCGAGCCGGTCCAGGTCGACTCCGAGGCGTTGGCACTGCTCACCGAGGCGGGCCTGCTGCCGGGCCGGTCGGTCCGGGTTCACCGCGAGGGCACCCGGGTGGTGGCCGTCGGTGCCGATGTCAGCGCCGACGCGAGTGTGTCCCTTCCCCGTGACGTGTCGTCGCACGTTTTCGTCGCGCGTACCTGAGCGTGCATCTATGCAGGTCAGCGCGGGTTCGTGTCGGATGACGCCGCACGTGGTCCGGACCGCTCCGTTATCGGAATGTGACTTCCTGGCTTGAGGTCGCTACATTCTTGAGGTCGCACCCGTGATCTCGCCCGAGTCGTATCCCGCCCCGGAAAGTTGACTCTCCCCGTGTCTCGACACCGTTCGCCCGGACGTCGTCGCGCCCCCGGCGCCGTCCGTCGTCTCCCAGACGGCTTCCGCCGGCTCAGCGCCGCCTACGCCGTCAAGTCCGTCGCCGGGGTCGCCGTCGTCGGCGGCGCCGCGACGATGCTGGTCCTTCCGGTCAACGCCGATCCCGACTCCCTCGCCCTCGCCACCCCCGAGGCCCGGGCCGTCGACGGCCGCGATGCCACCGCGGCGCTCACCGCCTCCCGGTCCCGCGGTACCGGCCCGCCCGAGGTGGCGGTCACCGCTCCAGCCGGAGCCGGTCCCACCGCTCCGGCTCCGGTCGGGGTGGGCGGCGTGAAGGCCGTCGCCAAGCCGACCCCGAAACCGAAGCCCCCACCGAAGCCGGCCGCCCCGTCCGCTCCCGCGCCATCGGGCTCCAGCGGCAGCACCACCCCGTCGTCCGGCGGCTCCTCGAGCTACTCGGGTGGCGTCTCGAGCTACTGCGCCGACATCGGCGTCGACCAGAACGCCGCGATCCTCTGCTCGGCGATCCGCGCGGAGTTCGGCAACCTCACCGTCGGCGGCTACCGGCCCAACGCCGGCGAGCACAGCACCGGCGAGGCGATCGACATCATGACCAGCGATCGTGCGCTGGGCGACGCCATCTCCGACTTCGTCATCGCCAACGCCAGCAAGTTCGACGTCGAGTACCTCATCTGGCGCCAGCGTTACCGGCCCATCCCGGGCAGCTGGGAGACGATGGAGGACCGTGGTGGGGTGACCGCGAACCATTACGACCACGTGCACGTGACGGTCAACTGACCGCGAGACCTCGAGCGGATGACGGTGGGAGACAACGGCATCGCATCGTGCTACGGTGCAGATGGCCGCAGGGGGCCGACCCCTACGGCTGCCATGGTGGAACGCCGAGTCCTGCCACCGCCGTGGTTGACGCCCCCACATCGACCGCTGGGCAGGAGCGGGGGACCCAACTCGGGGCCCGGCTCGCGCCGGGCTCCTCGGGGTGAAGCCGACCGGTGAATGCCGGCGGCCGGGCTACCTCGGCCCGAACCCGACAGCTGACCTCGTAGGCGCCGAGAGGTTCTTTCATGTCACAGCACGGTGCCCGTGGCCGTCATCGCAACGGCCGTCACCGCAGCGCTTCGCCCTACAGCCCACTCGACGAGATCCGGGTCATCGCCCGCGCGGCGGGCCACAGCACCGCCCGGGTCTCCGCCATCGCGGCGGCGTCCGGCGGGCTGGTCGCCGCCGTGGCCATCCCCAGCAGTTCCGCGGCGCCTTCTGCCGACGGCGTGCCGCAGGGCCAGTCGCCCACGGCCGGCAGTGGTACGCGCTCGCTCGCCGTCTCTCCGGCCTCCCTCACGGCAGCAGCGGTGGTCGCGCCTATGGCGCCCTCGCCGGCCACGGTGCCCGGGGCAGGTGTCGGCGTGGCCGGGGTGCGGGCAGTGCCTCGCCCGGCCCCGGAGCCGGCGCCCGAACCGGTGGCGTCGCAGGCCGTCGAGCGGTCCGCGGAGGAGTCCACGTCCACGTCCACGCCCTCGCCGTCGTCGACACCACGCCACGTTCGCGAGGTGCCGTCATCGGCCACCGGCGTCATCGACATCGCCCGCTCGCTGCTCGGCATCCCGTACTACTACGGCGGTGAGTCCCCGAGCACCGGCTTCGACTGCTCCGGGTTCACGCAGTACGTCTTCGGCAAGGCCGGCATCGACATCCCTCGCACGGCGAGCGCACAGCAGGACGCCGCCACGCCGGTCGACGACCCGAAGCCTGGAGACCTGGTGTTCTTCGGCAGCCCCGCCTGGCACGTCGGCATCTACACCGGCAACGGGATGATGATCGACTCACCGCGCGAGGGCAAGTCCACCTCGGAACGGGACATCTTCGACGGCGTCAGCGGCTACGGCCGGTTCTGACCCCGACTCACGAGTAGTGGGTGGGGCGTGACCGCGGTCGGGTTGTGGGGCGGGCTGTCAGGCTGAGTTCTCGGATGCGGGTGACGACCGGGCGCAGGTGCGTCCGGTAGTGGTTCTGGACCATGGACCGCGTCAGGGCAGCAGCGTGAACGCCTGGACGTGCCGAGGGCGGACAGCAGGAGGTAGGTGACCTCAGCGATCACGAGACCAGGGACCACGATCTCGCGGTCGGCCAGATAGAGGCTCGCGAGGAGTTCGTTGCAGGCGTGATTGTCGGCGTCGGTACTGATGGCCGCTGCGACCAGCGGCCCCGTGTCGACGACGATCACCGGTCGAGGCCGAAGCCTTCGGCGAGCAGGTCGTCATGGTTGCGGCCGATGTCGGTGCGCTCGTCGTCGATCGAGTTGACCCACGGAGGCGGCCAGCTCCTGCGACTGGGCGGAGGCACGGGCCGCACGTGCCTCCGCACGTCGGCCAAGGCACGAGAGACCTACTCGTCAGGCAGTTCCTCGACGAGCCGGCGCAGTTCTTCGCGCTCTCCGTTCACGGTCTCAGGGTAGCGACTGTCCGAAGCGAACCGGCCGTGCGGGAGGTCGCGCCGTCGAGCGGTTCGTGGGGACGCCCGAGAGACTGGCTCGGGCGGTGACGATGCCAGGCATTCGCCGCGTCAGCGACACCGGAGCCGTGGTCCGTCCGCGTTGCCTGCGGGAGCCGCGCCGGTTCATCTCTTGACGACCGAGCCATGACGGCGTACGGTTCCGAAAACGTTTTACGAAAACGTTTTTGGAACTCCGAGGAGCGACGGTGCCCACAGGCAAGGTGACCATCCGGGACGTGAGCCGGGCGGCGGGGGTCAGTGTCGCCACGGTCTCCAAGGCGCTGTCCGACGCGCCGCACATCGCCGCGGGTACTCGTGCTCGGGTTCGCCGGGCGGCGGACGAGCTCGGCTACGCCCCGAACCGCGCGGCCCGGTCGCTGCCGAGCGGTCGCACCCACCTCATCGCGCACCGGCTGTACCCCGACCCGCTCAACGCGGCGATGGACCTCTTCGTGCACGCCGTGGTGGACGAGGCCGGCCAGACCGATCTGGAGGTCGTCACCTTCGCGGTTCGCCCGGGGGAGAGCGAGCTCGACGCGATGCAGCAGGTGCTCCGGCGTGGCGGCGTCGACGGCTTCGTCCTCACCGACGTGCAGTACGACGACCCCCGGGTGCCGTGGCTGGTCGAGCGCGGCATCCCGGCTGTGGCGTTCGGTGATCTCGGTGCGGACAGCCCGGCGTCGTGGGTCGAGAGCGACGGCGCGGCCGGCACCCGGGCGGCCGTCGAGCACCTCGTCAGCCGCGGCCACACCCGGATCGCCTACGCGGGTCTGCCCGGGGGCGTCGCCGGCGACTCCCGCTTCGGCGGCTGGCGAGAAGCGGTCACCGAGCTGCTCTCGGGGAACGAGATCGTGCCCGCCGTCCGGGAGGAGTTCACGATGCCACCCGAGCCCTGCACCGTCGCCGACGAGCTGGTGACCGCGGCGCGTGAGCACGGCGTGACGGCGATCGTCGCCGCCACCGACGTCATCGCCATCCAGCTGCAGCGCGCGGCCAAGCGAGCCGGCCTGTCCCTTCCCGACGACCTCGCGGTGGTCGGCTTCGACGACATCCCGGCAGCCGCGGTCGTAGACCCGGCGTTGACCACCGTGCGCCAGCCCCTGGTGGAGATCGGCCGCATCGTCGTGCAGCTGCTCGAGCGCACCATCACCGACCCGTCCGCCCCACCCGAGCGGCGGCGCGTCATCCCCGAGCTGATCGTGCGGGACTCCGCATGATCTCGCCGTGCCGACGACGTCGCCGGCTGAACACCACAGGAGGAACACCATGACCCGACCCAGGACGCGAGCCTGCCTGACGGCGCTCGCCGTCGTCGCCGCACTCGGCGCCTCGGCGTGCTCGGGCGACTCCGGCAGCTCCGAGAGCGGCGGCACCGGCCGTTTCGACGGGATCGAGCTGACCATCATGGGCTGGTCCGCGACCCCGGAGGAGAACGCCACGTTCACCGAGATCGTCGGCAGGTTCAACGCGGAGACCGGCGCCGAGGCGAAGTTCGTGCCGCAGGCCGAGTACGACCCGGCGCTCCAGGCCGCGCTCGCCAGCGGTGACGCCCCCGACGTCTTCTACGTCGACACCAGCAAGGTCCAGAACTACGTCGACGACGGCATCCTCGCGCCGGTGCCGGTCGAGGACCTCACCGACGCCGACGACCTCATCGACCCCCTGGTCGACGCGTTCACCGTCGAGGGAGAGATGTACGCCGTCCCGAAGGACTACGCCTCGCTCGGGCTGATCTACGACGCGGCGGCCTTCCGCGAGGCAGGGCTGACGCCACCGACCACGTGGGACGAGCTCGCCGCCGCGGCCGAGAAGCTGACCACCCCGAAGCGGGCCGGCCTGGTGTCGATGGCGAAGTACGAGCGGATGGGTGCGTTCCTCTTCCAGAACGACAGTGGTCTGGTCGCGCCCGACGGCAGCCGCATGCTCATCGAGCAGGGCGCCACCGAACCCCTCGACTTCCTCACCGGCATGTACCGCGCCGGGCATGCCAAGACCCCTGCCGCCGTGGGCGCCGGATGGTCCGGCGAGGCCCTCGGCAAGGGACTGACCGCGATGGCGCTCGAGGGCAACTGGGTCGTCGGCGCGCTCGAGAGCGAGTTCCCCGACCGCGAGTTCGGCATCGCCGAGCTGCCGGCCGGGCCCAAGGGTCCCGGCTCCTTCCTCTACTCCGCCGGGCTCGGGGTGCCGGCGGATGCCGAGAACGCCGAGGCCAGCTGGGCGTTCGTCGACTACTTCACCGGCCCGGAGGGTGCCGCCGCCTGGACCGAGAAGTTCAACGCCATGCCGGCGCGGGCGTCGCTGTCCGCGGGCTGGACCGAGAAGCACCCCGAGCAGGCGCCGCTGGTGAAGACCACCGAGTACGGCACGGTCTACTCGCTCCCCCCCGGCTTCGGCGAGGTCGAGTCGCTGCTGAACGAGCGGCTCGAGGCGCTGTTCGCCGGCGAACTCGACGCCGCCCGGGTGGTCGAGGACGTGGCGAAGGCCGGCCGGGGCGCGCTCGGTGGCTGACCTCGCCGGGGCGCGGACGGCGCGGATTGTGCCGCTGCGGCGGCGCCGTCCGCACCCCACGGGCACCGCGCGGCGGCATCCGCGCCATCCGCTCCACCCGGGTCGTCGTGCCCGTGAGGGGTGGACCGGCATCCTGCTCGTCGCCCCCGCGGTGGTCGGCCTGGCCGTGTTCGTCGTCTACCCGATCGGCCTGATGGCGTGGGTCAGCCTCACCGACTGGAGCGGGCTGACCAGCCCGTTCAGCGCCGACCCGGTGGGCGCCGCCAACTACGAGCAGCTGCTGCTCGAGGAGGGGCTCAGCCGGGAGGACTTCGGCATCGCGATCCGCAACACGTTCTACTACGTGCTCGGCGTGGTGCCGGCCCAGACCGCGCTGGCGTTCGTGCTGGCCTGCGTGCTGGGCCAGCGGTGGCTGCGGGGCAAGGTCGCGCTACGCACGGCCTACTACCTGCCCTCGGTGACCAGCTCGGTGGCGATGGCGCTGGTCTTCATCTTCCTCTTCCAGCCCACCGGGTTCGTCAACGGGCTGCTGCCCGGCGAGGACCTGGTGTGGCTGGACGACCCGCGGGGCCTGCTGCACCTCGCGCTCGGCGCCGTGGGCGTCGACGGGCCACCGCAGTGGCTCGCCGGGGCCGACCTGCTCGGCATCGGTGCGTGGGACTGGCTGTCCGGCCCGAGCATCACGATGACCGCGCTGATGCTGCTCGTCACCTGGTCGACCACCGGCACCTTCATGCTCGTCTTCCTCGCCGGGCTGCAGCGCATCCCGGTCTCGGTCGAGGAGGCGGCCATGCTCGACGGCGCGTCGGCCGTGCAGCGGTTCAGGTACATCACGCTCCCGCTGATGCGGCCGGTCATCGCCTTCGTCGTCTCGATCGGGCTGATCGGCACCTGGCAGGTCTTCGACCAGATCTGGGTCATCTCCTCGGGCGGGCCGCGGCGCACCACGCTCACCCCGGCCTACCTCATGTACGTCGAGCTGTTCGACCGCAGCAATGGCGGGCTGGCCGCGGCCATCGCCGTCCTGCTGTTCGCCATCATCATCGTGTTCACGCTCGCGCAGCGGCGCATCTCCTCCCGGCGCCGGGAGGAGGCGTGGTGAGCCGGGACGACATCCGGACGAGGGCCGGCATCCGGACGAGGGCCGGCATCCGGATGACGATGCCGCGCCTGACGCTGACCGTGGCCCTCGTCGTGGTGGCGGCCGGCTTCGTCATGCCGTTCCTCGTCGCGCTCGCTGGCGCCTTCCGGGAGGTGCCCGACCTGGTCGCCAACCCGGTGCAGCTGTGGCCGGGCGAGGGCTACTCCTGGACGCTCGACGGCCTCGACCGGCTGCGCTCCGGCGGGGTGCGCATCGACCGCGCCGCGCTGAACTCGCTGGTCATCACGGTCGCGGTGGTCGCCGGGCGGATCGCCATGGCCGCCACAGCGGGGTACGCGCTGTCGTTCACGAGGTTCCCCGGCCGCCGTGCCGTGCTCGGGGTGCTCGTCGCCGTGCTCGCCGTGCCGCCGATCATCCTCGCCATCCCGCGCTTCCTCGTGCTCAAGGAACTGGACCTGCTCAACAGCTACGGCGGCATCGTCATCCCGCTGATGTTCGACGCCTTCGGCATCCTGCTGATGAAGCAGTACTTCGACCAGGTGCCGCGCGAGCTCACCGACGCCGCCCGGATCGACGGCGCCGGGCCGCTGCGCACGCTGTGGTCGGTGGCGCTGCCGACGGCCATGCCCGGCCTGGCCGCGGTGACGGTGCTGGCGGCGCAGGGCACGTGGAACGAGTTCCTCCACCCGCTGATCGCCGCGCCGACCGAGGCGGCCCTGCGTCCGCTCCCGGTGGAGCTGGCCCTGTTGCGCAGCACGTTCGGCGACGCCCAGCCGTGGAACGCGATGCTCGCCGGCGCGGTCATCGCCACCGTGCCGATCGCGCTGGTGTTCGTCGCGTTCCAGCGCTTCTTCGTCCAGGGCCTGGCCGACTCCGGGATGAAGGACTGACGCCGGATGACGCTCACGCCCGCCCCGAGCCGGGGACCGCGGTCCGACCGATCCGGCGGAGGTCCGTCCACCCACCGATCCGGCGGAGGTCCGTCCGCCCACGACCAGGAGCCGTTCATGACCACGTTCAGCAGCCTCGACTTCACCGCGTTCTCCCATCCCGGCGCGTGGTTCAGCTTCGGCCGCGGGATCGGGCACCAGAGGTGGGACGAAGGCCCGGGGGCGCACCTCGTGCACCACTTCGGCAACACCCGGCCGGTGGCCCGGCTCGAGGTGCACGACGACGCCGGCCGGGCCGCCGAGGCGCACCGGGTGGGAGCGGTGCTGCGGTTCGCCGCCCCCGGCGGTGCCGTCGAGATCGTGTACCCCGACGCGCGCACGGTGCTGCTGCGTGGCCGGCGGGCCTCGCTCGTGCTGTCCACCGGCGCCGGTATCGACATCTTCCGGCTCGAGGACGGCCGCGCGGTGATCACGTCGTTCGAGTCGAGGTGCCGTTTCGTCGTGCACGCGCGGCAGGGGACGCTGCGGGTGGAGACACCGGCGAAGGCCGGCAACGAGGGGGTGTCGCGGCTGGTGGTCGAGGGCGACTCGTGGGACATCTCGATCCGCGAGCGCACCGGGTCCACGATGGGCGACTCGACCCTGGTCGAGTTCGCCGGCGTCGCAGCGGCGGCCGACCGGGCCGACCGCGAGTGGGCGTCGCGGTTCGTGCCGGATGACGAGCGCCGCACCGGCACGGTGGCCGACGCGGCCCGGCTGCTGCGCACCTGCGTGGTCGACCCCCGGGGCTCGACCACGCGCCGCACGGTGCTGATGTCGAAGAACTGGATGAGCCGGGTCTGGAGCTGGGACCACTGCTTCACCGCACTCGCGCTGGTGCGGGTCGACCCGGCGCTGGCGTGGGAGCAGATGTTCACCATCCTCGACCACCAGGACGCCGACGGTGCGCTGCCCGACTTCGTCGACGGCCAGGCGCCGGTCTACACCTACGTCAAGCCGCCGATCCACGGGTGGGCCGTGCGGCGAATGCTCGACGCGGCACCGGACTCCCTCGACGCCGCGGGGCGCGACGCCCTCGCCGAGCACCTGTCGAGGTGGACGCTCTGGTGGCTGCGCGAGCGCACCCTGCCGGGCGAGGTGCTGCCCCGCTACTTCCACGGCAACGACAGCGGCTGGGACAACTCGACCGCGTTCGACCACGGGCTGCCGCTGGTGACCCCCGACCTGCCGGCCTATCTCGTCATCCAGTGCGAGGTGGTTGCCGAGCTGCGCGAGGGCCAGGGCCGCTCGGCCGAGGCCGTGGTGTGGCGCGACCGGGCGGCCGCGATCACCGGCGAGCTCGACCGTCGGCTGTTGCGCGGCGGCGACGTGTCGGTCGAGCGGCTCGGGACGCCGCTCCCGACGACGTCGCTGCTCGCGGCGATGCCGCTCGTGCTCGGCCACCGGCTCTCCGCGCCGGTGCTCGACGCGTTGTGCGGGCGGATGGAGCGGCACCTGCTCGACCGGGGGCTGGCGACCGAGCTGCCGGACTCGGGCAGGTTCGAGGTCGACGGGTACTGGCGTGGACCGATGTGGGCGCCGGTCACCTATCTCCTGGTCGACGGGCTCCGCGACGCCGGCCGGCACGCTCTGGCCGACCGGGTGGCCGAGCGGTTCGTGGCGACGGTGGAACGATGCGGGTTCGCCGAGAACTTCGACGTGGTGCATGGGCGCGGCCTGCGCGACCCCGGCTACACGTGGACCGCGGCGGCGTACCTGCTCCTCACGTCGTCCGCGGCGGTCGGCGGCTCGGTCGTGCCGGTCGTGCCGGAGTCCGTCGGGGCCGGTTCGACCGAACATCAGGGCTGACCCACGCGCGGATGTCGTGCGCGCTCCGGGAACCTGTCTGAGCACGCTCCGGTAATCTCGCCGACCGCGACCTGCTGGAGACCTCACCGCGTCGTTACATGTAACATAGCCGGATGGCGACCACGCAGGAACGAGTGCGGCAGTACCGGCGACGTATGCGTCAGCAAGGCCTCCGTCCGGTCCAGATCTGGGTGCCCGACGTGCGGGCGCCGGAGTTCCGGGAGCAAGCCCATCAGCAGTCGGTTGCCGTCGCGACCGCCGCAGGAGAGGCAGCCGACCAAGCCTTCGTCGACGCGATCTCGGTCGACTGGGACGCCGAGCCGGAGCTCGACGGATGAGGCGAGGCGACATCCGCATCGCCGCCGCACGTGGCGCGTACACCGGTAAGCCCCGACCGGTCGTCATCGTCCAGGACGACCGGTTCGACGCCACGTCGTCGGTCACCGTCTGCCCGCTGACCACGAGCC
>JBOFLR010000406.1:0-1940 GCA_051657965.1 Dermatophilaceae bacterium | reverse complement strand
CCCCGACCGCCTCGATCACCGTCGCCAACTGCTTCGTCTCCGTCGACGACCACGAGGCCGCCCTCGGCTTCTACCGCGACGTGCTCGGCTTCGCCGTCGTCGACGACGTCGCGATGGGCGACCTGCGCTGGGTCACCGTGACCGCCCCTGCACAGCCCGACCTGCGCGTCGTCATCCAGTCGGCGGCGCCCGACCCGACGATCAGCGACGCCGACCGCGCGGCGCTGACGAGCCTGCTCGCCAAGGGCCTGCTCTCCGGGGTCACCCTGCAGTGCGCCGACGTCGACGCCGTGTTCGAGCATGTGCGCGCTGCGGGTGCCGAGGTGCTGCAGGAGCCGAACGACCAGTTCTACGGCGTGCGCGACTGCGCGTTCCGGGACCCGGCCGGCAACCTGGTCCGCATCAACCAGCCGCTCCCACAGGCCGACGCCGACCGCGCCGTTCCAGCAGAATGAGCCGGATGACGACCGCCCAGTCCGCGACGACCGCTCCGTCCGCCAGGACCATCGAGTCCGTGACGACCACCGGGTCCGAGCCCCGAGCCGGCGACCCGCACACCGCTGACGGACACGACGTCATCCGGGTACTCGGGGCGCGCGAGAACAACCTCAAGGACGTCAGCGTCGACCTGCCCAAGCGCCGGCTCACGGTGTTCACCGGGGTGAGCGGCTCGGGCAAGAGCTCGCTGGTGTTCGGCACCATCGCGGCCGAGTCGCAGCGGCTGATCAACGAGACGTACAGCGCGTTCGTGCAGGGGTTCATGCCGAGCCTGTCGCGGCCCGAGGTCGACCGGCTGGAGGGTCTCACCACGGCGATCATCGTCGACCAGGAGCGGATGGGCGCCAACCCGCGCTCCACGGTCGGCACGGCCACCGACGCCAACGCGATGCTGCGAATCCTGTTCAGCCGCATCGGTGCTCCGCATGTCGGCCCGCCGACGGCGTTCTCGTTCAACGTGCCGACCCGGCGAGCCGGCGGGGTGATGAGCACCGAGAAGGGCGGCCGGGTCGAGAAGAAGGTGGTGCGCGACGCGGTCTACCTCGGCGGCATGTGCCCGCGATGCGAGGGTATGGGCCGCATGAACGACATCGACCGGACCGCCCTCTACGACGAGTCGAAGTCGCTGCGGGGCGGCGCCCTGCTGGTGCCCGGCTACTCGATGGACGGCTGGTACGGGCGGCTGTTCGAGGGCATGAACCTGCCGATGGACACCCCGATCGCGAGGTTCACCGTGAAGCAGCTCGACACCATGCTCTTCGCCGAGCCGACGAAGATCCGGGTCGAGGGTGTCAACCTCACCTTCGAGGGCATCATCCCGAAGATCCAGAAGTCGATGCTGTCCAAGGACCCCGAGGCGATGCAGCCGCACGTGCGGCGGTTCGTCGAGCGGGCGGTCACCTTCACGACGTGCCCGGGCTGCGAGGGCACCCGGCTCAGCGCCGAGGCTCGCTCCTCGCGGATCGCCGGCAAGAATCTCCCCGACCTGTGCAGCATGCAGATCAGCGACCTGGCCGTCTGGGTCCGCGGCCTCGAGGAGCCCTCCGTGGCACCGCTGCTCGACGGCCTGCGACACCTGCTCGACTCCTTCACCGACATCGGCCTGGGCTACCTCTCCCTCGACCGCCCGGCCGGTACGCTCTCCGGCGGCGAGGCGCAGCGCACCAAGATGATCCGGCACCTCGGTTCCTCGCTCACCGACGTCACCTACGTCTTCGACGAGCCCACCATCGGCCTGCACCCGCACGACATCGAGCGCATGAACCAGCTACTGATCCGGTTGCGCGACAAGGGGAACACCGTACTCGTCGTCGAGCACAAGCCCGAGACCATCGGCATCGCCGACCACGTCGTCGACCTCGGCCCGGGTGCCGGCACCGGAGGCGGTCGGGTGTGCTTCGAGGGCACCGTCTCCGGGCTGCGCCGGTCCGACACGGTCACAG
>JBOFLR010000405.1:0-2817 GCA_051657965.1 Dermatophilaceae bacterium | reverse complement strand
CCTCGACCGCGGAGACGTCCCGGGCGCCAACGACTACCGCGACTTCCTCGGCGAGGTCGTCATGAGCCGCCTGGGCTTGACCGCGGGCCAGCTGGCGTCGGTCTTCCCGGGCTGGCGAGTCGCCCCGCTCGGCGTGATGCGCGCCTCCTGATCAGCAGCCGTTGCGCACGCGGCGGAGCCTCGGATGCCAGGTGCTTTCGAGGGGTGGCCAGGCTCGCGGCCTCAGGCCGACCTTACGTCTCGTCGGTGGAGCGGCGACGGGTCGGCCGGGTTCGTCGAGGCCGCTCGTGGTCACGGCGATGCACCACCTGGGCACCGTTGAGCACGATGTCGAGAGCGATGTCCAACTTCTCGGTAACGGTGAGGAGCTCACTCTCGGAGGGCAACCCGGGAAGCTGCGGCGCCGGGTCGCCTCCTGAGGCCTGGTGATCGGCAATCGTGGCGAGGACGACTCGGGAGAAGGTCGGCACCAGTCCGGCCACGAACACCGGAGGTAGGTCGAACTCCTGCATCAGGGTGGTCACGAGCCGTTCACTCATCCGCTGCACGCCCCCGGACCGTGCGCCGCCGGTCAGGGCGACGGCGGCGACCCCCGGGTGGTCGACGAGACGGTCGTGGACCTCCAGCGCGGTCGCTCGCATCCACGCGGGCCAGTCCAGGCCGACGGTCGAGGGGAAGACGAAGCCAGCGACCGTGCGGTCGGCAGCCAACGCCAGCAGTGCCTCGCGATTGCCGACGTAGTGGTACAGCGTCTGCACCGAGACGCCGAGGTGGTCCGCGATATCCCGCATCGCGATGTCGCCGAGCCCGAGGGACAGCGCTGCGTCGAGGATCTGGTCTCGTGTGATGGATGCGACCGGCCCGGGCCGGCGCCGACCCGAGGCTGGCACGCCGACACCCTACCGCCCAGGTCAGCAGGTCCTTTTAGGCAACCTTGAAATAATTCGATAATCACTCTAACGTTAGCGCGTCAGGTCCCCGCCCGGTGGAGCGTCCATCGCACGCGGCGTGTCTGACGGAAGGAAGAACCGATGACCGCACACCCCTTCGGTGGCGCATCTCGGACTCGCAGGGTCACGATGACCGGCCTGGCGGTCGGCGCCGCTCTTACATTCCTGACGACCGGGGCGACCGCCCAACCGGCGAATGCGACCCCCGACGTCATCGACGTCGTCTCAATCGATCCAGCGGTGCCGATGACGACGGTGATCCAGATCGCCCGGGTCACACCGCAGACCCAGGACCATGTGGCCGGACGAGCCGGCCGTGTGGTGGACGTGCTCAGCCGAGCGTCCGGCTTCGTCTCGGGGACCAACCTCACGTCGTACGACGGGGAACGAGTCGCGACCTACATCCAGTTCGACGACAGCAGCCGGGCACAGGTCGAGCGGGCGACGGAGCTGCTCGCCGACGAGGTCAGCGAGGCGGACCGGCCGAGGGTCTACGAAGTCCGTGTGGTCTCCCGGCGTGACGGGGCTTCGACCACGGTGATGCGGGAGACCGAGGACGCCGTGGCGATCAACGAGGCGACGGTGTTACCGCAGGCCCAGGAGGGTGTCCTCAGCGAGATGGTCGCGCGCAACGACGAGTTCGCCAGGTCTCAGCCGGCCTGGTTGTCGAGCACCTTCCACACCAGCGCCGACGGTTCCCGCAACGTGAACCTCGGCCAGTGCGCCGATGTCCGGGGATGTGAGGCCGCCTTGGCGGCGACCACCGGAGGGGCCGACCCCGCGCAGGGCGGTTTCGATCCGCACGTGTACGACGTCGTCAAGATCGAGAGGAGTTCCCGATGACACGGCAAACCCGTCTCGCGCCCAGGCTCGCTGCGCTGACCGCGAGCCTGATCGCAGGAGCAGTGCTGATGGCGACACCCACCAGCTTCGCGGCCGGCGGGCCGGGCGACTCCGCCGTCGACGGCGAGCCGGCTCGGCTCACGTTCGCCGAGGACGACGGGACCTCGATGCTCGCGGTCGTCCTGGACGTCTCGCCAGGACGGCAAGCCCGCGTGGTCTCGGCTCTCGAACGGACAACGGCCCACTTCAGCAGGCTCGACGGCTTCGTCGCGGCGGCGGTACTCCGTAGCACCGACGGGATGCGGGTCACCAGCTACGTCCAAGTCCAGCGGCGAGTCACGGATCGGTTCCGCGGGTCCTTGCGCGCGGCATCCGGGGTGGCCGCCTCGGGCGCCGGTGTCATCGACGAACCCGATGTCTACGACGTCGGGTTCGTCAACCGGGCGGACGGCGACGACGTCATCACGGTGACCGAGGGCGACCCGGCGACGGTGGTCACCGAGGCGACGCCGCACCGCCCTGACCTCCAGCCCGCGCTCTTCGACGTGATGACGACGCTGGACCGCACGAGCGCACCGGGCCTGGCGGGCTGGGTCTCCACGGGGGTGATGACCGGTGAGAACGGGTCGATCAACCTCAGCCACCTACAGTTCAGCGATCATGCGAGCGCCCAGGTCGCCGTCGATGCTGCCGCCAACAGCGCGTCGGTCCCGCAGATCGCGGCCGTAGGGTCGTACGACACCCATGGATACGACGTGGTCTCCGTCGTCTCCGACATGCGGCCACACACCTCCTGAACGGCACGAGTCCGGGGCCTTGGCAGCGAGCCGAGGCCCCGGACTCACCATCATGCCTGGCGGCCCTCGATGCGCGTCGGCTTGACGACCCTCACGGGGTGAACGAACATTCACCCCGTGACCACCGACATCAACGGTCAACCGCACACCCTCGACCCCGAGCGCCACGACACCCTCGTCGACGCACTCCGAGACGGCGCCGGTCTCACCGGCACCAAGCTCGTCTG
>JBOFLR010000404.1:0-2723 GCA_051657965.1 Dermatophilaceae bacterium | reverse complement strand
GATGCTGTTCGCGGTGATGATCCCCTCGAGGCAGGCGCCGGACTTGATCGCCGGGCACTGGCTGCTGCCGAGCCAGCACCTGGGCGCGGTCCCGCGTGAGCTTGTGTGGGACTACGAGTCCGCGGTCGGGTCCTGGCAGACCGGGAAGCCGAGCTGACCGAGTACTTCAACGCCCCTCGCAGGGTGCTCGGCCGCGGGGTGCGCCAGTGCCGACTGGGCGACCCGGAGGCCGAGGGCATCGTCGAACGCGGCAACGGCTACCTGGAGACCTCGTTCCTGCCCGGCCGCACCTTCGATCCCCGGCCGACTTCAACACCAGCTGTGGGCGTGGCCGCCGGCCGCGAACCAGCGCATCGTGCGCCGGCTCGGGTGCGCCCCGATCGCCCGGTGGGAAGCGGACCGGGCGGCAATGCTGACCCTGCCACCGGTCCCACCGACCCTCGGATGGCGCCGGTAAGTCCGGTTGCCGCGAGACCACTACGTGCGCATCGACAGCAACGACGACGCCCCGCAAGCGGGGACCCCGCGTCGAAGCGGCCGCGGTCGGCCAGAAGGTCGACGTCACCGCCGGCCTGACCATGATGAGCGTCACCCTCGCCGGGCGGATCGTGGCCGAGCACGACCGGTGCTGGGGCCCGGCACCGGTTCGTCACCGACCCAACCCACCACGCCGCCGCCCGCTCCCCGGCCGCACGGGCACAAACCCCTCCCGCGACCGGAGCCGGACGTGGTGCTGGAGAGGGACCTGAGCGTGTACGACACCGCGTTCGGGAACACCGACGGGCAGGTCGCCTGATGCCCGCCAAGAACAGCGTCGCCCGCGACGTTGAGGCCGAGCTGGCATTCCTGACCCGCGCCCTGAAAGCCCCCAGCCTGCGGGAGGCGATCCCGCGCCTGGCCGAACGCGCCCGCGAGCAGTCGTGGACCCACGAGGAGTTCCTCGCCGCCTGCCTGCAACGCGAGGTCGCCGCCCGCGAGTCCCACGGCGGCGAAGGCCGCATCCGCGCCGCCCGCTTCCCCGCCCGCAAAATCCCTTGAAGAGTTCGACTCTGAACACGCCCGCGGCCTCAAACACGAGAACGTCGCCCACCTGGGCACCCTCGACTTCGTCACCGCCAAGGACAACGTGATCTTCCGCCCCCGCAGAGCAGGGGGAACCCCTGGGCCCACCCGGCACCGGCAAGACCCACCTGGCCACCGGCATCGCGATCCGCGCCTGCCAAGCCGGCCACCGCATGCTGGTCGCGACCGCGAGCGAGCGGGTCGACCGCCTCGCTGCCGCCCGCCACGACGGACGCCTCCAGAAGGAACTCGGCCGCCTCGGCAGGTACCCCCTCCTGGTCGTCGACGAGGCCAGGTACATCCCCTTCGAACCCGAAGCCGGCAACCTGTTCTTCCAGCTCGTCTCCTCCCACTAGGAGCAGGCTTCCCTGATCGTCATCAGCAACAAGCCCTTCGGCCGCTGGAGCGAAGACTTCGGCAACGACGTCGTGACCGCCGCGACGATCGTCCGGCTCGTCCACCACGCCGACGTCATCGACCTCGAAGGCGACTCCTACCGCCTCAAGAACCGCGACCTCGGCCGCGCCGCCATCCCCGCGGAAGCCGAGGACGGACCACCACAACCCGACGAGACGAGTCCGACCTCGTCCGACGCCAAAGGCGTTCACTTTCCGCCAATGTTGACACGCCGACTCGCGTCGGTCGTCCGCCCTGCGTTCGGCCCGAGCAACCTGACTGGGGTCGTCCTCCGTGCCGTCACGGCGTGTTCGTGAGAACACGGCCGGCGTCACCTGAGCGTCTTCAGCCGATCGATGCGCCGGCGGGACACGTGAGATCCCACAGAGTCGCGTGCACGGGGCCTGAGTGGCAATCTCCGATTCGGCACCACGACCTGGGCTCAGACGCCGGCAGATCGGTACTGCCGTGCCGAAGCCTCGACGCAGCAGCCATATCGAGACCGGCTGTCACATCCCCACGCGTGACGAGCCGACGTGAGCTGTGCGACAGCGGACCACTACCCACTCGTCCCTGCCCGGCGAAGCGGGAGCCGGTGCTGGTGAATGCCGAAGAGCTCGACGAGCGTCGCGTCGTGCGCACATCCCCGCTCCGAAGCGCCGGTTCCTTCATCGCCTGCTCCGGCACGATGGTGCTTCAGCGTGACAGACGACAGACCTTGAGCGCCCATGCAGGTCCTGCGAGTAGCCGTCACGAGCCATGCCGACTCACCAGTTGACTGCCGATCCACTCACCCAGTCGACACCAGGGTGAGAATCCCCTCGGCTCTCGCGAGCAGCGGTCGGCATCCGGCGGCTCTCGACCGGCTCACCGGGCGTCTGTCGGACGGGCCGACGCGACACCACGAACCATGCTGTGAGTCAACGACGGGGGCGACGCGGCTGTCGACGAGGATGCTGGCGATCACGGGTGAAGCGGAGATCGACCGTGACCACCGGGTGATCCACGATCCCGTCACCGTGGGTGGACACCGTGGCGTCGACCAGCCCCAGCAGGTCGAGACCTTCACGTTCTTCCTCCAACTCTGCTGCTGCGCTCTGCCCCTTCATCGCCACTAAGGTGCCGGTCGACGTCATCAGTGGCACGCACCATTGCGCCAGCTTTCCGAGCCGTGCCACCGCGCGCGCAGTGATGAATGGCGCAGACAGCACGGTGGACAACTCTGTGGCGCGGGCTCGGTGCACGGTCACACCGGTCAGGCCTAA
>JBOFLR010000403.1:0-1846 GCA_051657965.1 Dermatophilaceae bacterium | reverse complement strand
TGATCGCGGACCTGACCTGACCGACCGCGTGTCCTGACCGGGCGTCCAGAACGGCCTCAGCGGCCCTTGGGGTGCCAGACGGTCTTGGTCTCGAGGAACGCCGACAGCCGGTCGAGGTCGGGCACCGGCGAGAAGTCCGGCTCCACGGCATCCGCGCCGGTGCCGCCGGGCCGCACGACCCGCTTGAGGTTCTCGGTCGAGGCGGCCTCGAGCGCGCCCCAGTCGACCCCGTCCGCGCCCGCCGCTCCGGTGAGGTCGATCGCGCCCACGTCGCGGTGCGAGGCCAGCCACGGCGCCATCTCGGCGGTGCGCCCGGTCACGACGTTGACCACGCCACCCGGCACGTCGGAGGTGGCGAGGCACTCGGCGAGCGTGATCGCCGGCAACGGCCGGTGCTCGCTCGCCAGCACCACGCAGGTGTTGCCCGACACGATGACCGGCGCGACCACCGACACCAGCCCGAGCAGCGACGAGCGCTGCGGCGCCAGCACCGCCACGACGCCGGTGGGCTCCGGGGCGGAGATGTCGAAGTACGGCCCCGCCACCGGGTTGAGTCCGCCGAGCACCTGCGCGTACTTGTCGGACCAGCCCGCGTACCAGACCCACCGGTCGATCGCCGCCGACACCAGCGCCTCGGCGCGCACCGGCGTCAGTCCCTCGCCGTCGCGCACGTCCTGCACGAGCTGGGCGCGCCGGCCCTCCATCACCTCGGCGACCCGGTACAGCACCTGGCCGCGGTTGTACGCGGTCGCGCCCGCCCAGCCGGGCCACGCGGCGCGGGCCGCCTTCGCGGCATCCCGGGCGTCCTTGCGCGAGCCCATCGCCGCGTTGGCGAGGAAGCGCGGCGGGCGCAGGGATGACGCCCGCCGGGCTGCCGCCGTGGCCGCCGCGAACACCTCGTAGGAGCGGCCGCTCTCGCTGCGGGGGAACTTCCCGCCGATGTAGAGCTTGTACGTCTTGCGGACGTCGACCCGCGCGCTCACGCCCGGCCTCCCGCCGACCGCGTCGACCGTGTTGACCCGCTCGACCCTGCCGGTCCGCTCGACCCTGCCGGTCCGCTCGACCCTGCTGGCCCGCTCGACCCTGCTGGCCCGCTCGACCCTGCCGGTCCGCTCGACCCTGCTGGCCCGCTCGACCCTGCCGGTCCGCTCGACCTCGTTGCGTCACCGGCGCGCTCGCGGTGCGCCGCCCGCGCACGGGTCGGCCGGTCGGCACGTTCGGGACGGCCGGTCAGCACATACGCCTCGAGCCCGTGCCGGCCGCCCTCACGACCGTAGCCGGACTCCTTGTACCCGCCGAACGGCGACGTCGGGTCGAACTTGTTGAACGTGTTGGCCCACACGACCCCGGCGCGGAGCTGGTCCGCCATCCAGAGGATGCGGCTGCCCTTCTCGGTCCACACGCCCGCGGACAGGCCGTACGGCGTGTTGTTGGCCTTCGCCACCGCCTCGGCCGGCGTGCGGAACGTCAACACCGACACGACCGGCCCGAAGATCTCCTCCTGCGCGATCCGGTGCGCCTGGCTGACTCCGGTGAACACCGTGGGCCGGAACCAGAAACCGGTACCGGGCAGGTCGCAGCCGGTGTCCCAGCGCACGGCACCCTCGGCCTCGCCGACGGCGACCATCGCCTCGATCCGGCCGAGCTGCTCGCGCGAGTTGATCGCGCCGACGTCGGTGTTCTTGTCCATCGGGTCGCCGACCCGCAGCGTCGCCAGCCGGCGCTTGAGCCGGCGGTCGAGCTCGTCGGCGACGTTCTCCTGCACGAGGATCCGGCTGCCGGCGCAGCAGACGTGGCCCTGGTTGAAGAAGATGCCGTCGACGATGCCCTCGACCGCCTGGTCCAT
>JBOFLR010000402.1:0-5071 GCA_051657965.1 Dermatophilaceae bacterium | reverse complement strand
CGCAGGTCGGGGTTGGCGAGCAGGCCGTAGCGGTAGAAGCGCTCGATGTCGTTGCCCTTGAACGTCGAGCCGTCGCCCCAGATCTGCACGTCGTCGGCGTGCATGGCACGTACGAGCAGCGTGCCGGTGACCGCGCGGCCGAGCGGGGTGGTGTTGAAGTAGGTCCGCCCGCCGGAGCGAATGTGGAACGCGCCGCACGCGAGCGCCGAGAGCCCCTCCTCGACGAGCGCGTGCCGGCAGTCGACGAGCCGGGCCAGCTCGGCGCCGTACTGGCCCGCGCGGTCGGGCACGGTGTCGATCTCGGGTTCGTCGTACTGCCCGAGGTCGGCGGTGTAGGTGCAGGGCACGGCACCCTTCTCGCGCATCCATGCCACGGCGACCGAGGTGTCGAGACCGCCGGAGAACGCGATGCCGATGCGCTCGCCGACAGGAAGGGAGGTGAGGACCTTGGACATGACTGCAACTCTATACAACGTTGCGCATATCCACTGAACGACCTCCGCGTCCGGTCGACCGCCGGTCGCTGACCGCGCGTTCCCTGCCGACGTCTGCCACGTCAGCGACCGCGTTTCCGGTGCTGGTTCGGCCACGGTGGTGCGTCCGCTGGTGGCCGCGCACTCGTCATCCGGTCGTCATGGTGACGTCGACCGCTGTTCCGCATCGGCTTCCTAGCGTCGTGTCATGAGCCGACTGAGGACAGGAACCGTCGTGACCGCACTCGCCGCTGGGCTGCTCACCGCGCCGGCCGCCGTCGCCACCGCGCCGACCGCCGCCGTACCGACGACCGTCTCTCGGCCGCAGGCCGCGTCTGCCGAGCCGCGCACCGGGATGCGCACGCCGCTCGTCGTCGGCCACCGCGGCGCGTCGGGATACCGGCCCGAGCACACCTTGGAGGCCTACCGGCTGGCCGTCTCGCTCGGTGCCGACGTGATCGAGCCCGACCTGACGATGACCAAGGACGGGGTGCTCGTCGCTCGGCACGAGCCCGAGATCAGCGGCACCACCGACGTCGCCGAGCGGCCCGAGTTCGCCGACCGTCGCACCACCAAGCCGGTCGACGGCGTCGCGGTCACCGGCTGGTTCGTCGACGACCTCACCCTCGCCGAGCTGCGCACCCTGCGCGCGAAGGAGCGGCTACCCGAGCTGCGGCCCGGCAGTGCCCGGTTCGACGGGCGGTTCCTCGTGCCGACGTTCGACGAGGTCCTCGCGCTGCGGAAGCAGCTGAGCCGCCAGTCCGGCCGCACCATCGGCGTCATCCCCGAGATCAAGCACTCGACCTACCTGCGCGCCGAGGGCCTGAACGCCGAGCGAGCCCTGGTGCGCTCGGTGCAGCGCCACGGTCTCAACACCACACGCGCCCCGCTCTGGACCCAGTCCTTCGAGCTCACGAACCTCGTCGAGCTGCGCGAGACCTACCGGTACAAGGCTCGCCTGGTGTTCCTGGCCACCGCCGCCGGCGGGCCGTACGACCTCACCGCCCAGGGCCGGCCGCAGACGTACGCCGAGCTGCTCGCGCCCGAGAACCTGCCGCGACTGGCCGGTGTGGTCGACACCCTCGGCCCGGAGAAGACCTACGTCATCCCGCGGAACGCCGACGGCACGCTCGGCGAGCCGACGACCTTCGTGGATGACGCGCACGCCGCCGGTCTCGCCGTGGTGCCGTTCACCTTCCGCGCGGAGAATGCCTTCCTGCCCACCGACTACCGCATCGGCACCGACCCGGCGGCACGCGGTCGCGCCGCCGACGAGGTGGAGGCCTACTTCCGGACCGGTATCGACGGTGCCTTCTGCGACCAGCCGGACGTCTGCGTCGACGCCCGCGAGCGCCTCGACGACGAGGAGCGCGCGGCCGGCTGACGATGGTGTAAGGCTCCGATGGGCTCACTCGGCTCGGTGCCGGTCGAGGGCCTCCTCGACGCGGCGGACCTTCGACTCGAGCATCCCGGTGTGTCCCGGGCGGATGTCGGCCTTGACTACGAGCGAGACCCGCGGATGACGCGCGGTCATCGCCTCGACGCACCGCCCGATGACGCCCATCACCTCGGGCCACTCGCCCTCGATGGTGGTGAACATCGCGGTCGTCTCGTGCGGGAGACCCGAGGCGCGGACGATGGCGACCGCCTCGGCCACCGCATCGGCATACGACCCGCTTTCGTCCGGCGCGGCCGGGGCGATGCTGAACGCGGCGATCACTCCGAGCCGCCCTCCAGGCTGCCCGACGAGCCGGCGGTGACGTCGCCGAGCCGGTAGCGGCGGGCGGCGTCGAGGGGCACCGAACGGTCGACCTCGCCCCGAGCGGCCAGGGCCTGGAGCGCCCGGACCGCCATCGACGGACCGTCGATGTGGAAGTACCGACGTGCCGCCGGCCGGGTGTCGGAGAGGCCGAAGCCGTCGGCGCCGAGGGAGTGGAAGTCGCCGGGCACCCACTGGGCGACCTGGTCCTGGACGGCTCGCAGGTAGTCGGACACCGCGATGACCGGACCCGGGCGCCCGGACAGCTGCCGGGTGACCCACGGGACCTGCGGCTCGGCATCCGGCCGCAGGAACGCCGCCTCGTCGCAGCGCAGCCCGTCGCGGCGCAGCTCGTTCCACGACGTCACCGACCACACGTCGGCGACGACGTGCCAGTCGTTGCGCAGCAGCTCCTGGGCCTCGAGCGCCCACGGCAGGCCGACGCCGGAGGCGAGCAGCTGGACCCGCGGCGGCCCCTCCGGCAGCCCGTCGGCCGACCCCTCGGCCACGAGGTACATGCCGCGCAGCAGCCCCTCGCGGTCGAGGTTCGCGGGCTCGGCCGGCTGCGGCATCGGCTCGTTGTAGACGGTGAGGTAGTAGATGACGTTGCGCTCGTCGTCGGTGAGCGACTCGTCGGTGCCGTACATGCGGTGCAGGCCGTCCTGCACGATGTGCGCCAGCTCGTAGGAGTATGCCGGGTCGTAGTGCACGACAGCGGGATTGGTCGACGCGAGCAACGGGGAGTGGCCGTCGGCGTGCTGCAGCCCCTCGCCGGTGAGCGTGGTGCGGCCCGCGGTGGCCCCGATGAGGAAGCCGCGCGTCATCTGGTCGGCGGCCGCCCAGATCGAGTCGCCGGTGCGCTGGAACCCGAACATCGAGTAGAACACGTAGACCGGGATCATCGGCTCGCCGTGCGTGGCGTACGACGACCCGGCAGCGGTGAACGCTGCCACCGACCCGGCCTCGTTGATGCCGAGATGCAGGATCTGCCCGTCGGTCGCTTCGCGGTAGGCGAGCATCAGCTCGGCGTCGACCGGGGTGTACCGCTGCCCGTGCGGGTTGTAGATCTTGATCGTCGAGAAGAAGCTGTCCATCCCGAAGGTGCGCGCTTCATCCGGGATGATCGGCACGATGCGGCGGCCGAACTCCTTGTCGCGCATGAGGTCCTTGAGCAGCCGCACGAACGCCATGGTGGTGGCCACCGACTGCTTGCCCGAGCCCTTGCGCACCTGGGCGTAGGCGGAGTCGTCGGGCAGGTGCACGGGGATGTGGCGGGCTCGGCGCTCCGGCACCCCGCCGCCGAGCTTGTCACGCCGCTCGAGCGCATACTCGATGACGTCGTTCTCCTCGCCCGGGTGGTAGTAGGGCGCGCTGTACGGGTCCTTCTCGAGCTGGGCGTCGCTGATCGGGATGTTCAACGAGTCGCGGAACGCCTTGAGGTCCTCGAGGGTGAACTTCTTCATCTGGTGCGTCGCGTTGCGTCCGGCAAAGTTCTGCCCGAGGCCGTAGCCCTTGATCGTCTTGGCGAGGATGACGGTGGGCTGGCCGGTGTGCTCGAGCGCGGCCCGGTACGCGGCGTACACCTTGCGGTAGTCGTGGCCGCCGCGCTTGAGCTTCCACCAGATGTCCTCGTCGCTCCAGTCGGCCACGAGCCGGCGGGTGCGCGGGTCGCGGTCGAAGAAGTGCTCACGCACGTAGGCGCCGTCGTTGGCCCGGAAGGTCTGGTAGTCGCCGTCGCTCGTGGAGTTCATCAGGTGCACGAGGGCACCGTCGCCGTCGGCGGCGAGCAGCGGGTCCCAGCCGCGGCCCCACACGACCTTGATGACGTTCCACCCGGCACCGCGGAAGAACGCCTCGAGCTCCTGGATGATCTTGCCGTTGCCACGCACCGGCCCGTCGAGCCGCTGGAGGTTGCAGTTGACGACGAAGGTGAGGTTGTCCAGCTCCTCCTGGGCGGCGAGCTGCAGCAGCCCGCGGGACTCCGGCTCGTCCATCTCGCCGTCGCCGAGGAACGCCCACACATGTTGCTCGCTGGTGTCCTTGATGCCCCGGCCGCGGAGGTACTTGTTGAACTGCGCCTGGTAGATGGCGTTCATCGGACCCAGGCCCATCGACACCGTGGGGAACTCCCAGAAGTCGGGCATCAGCCGCGGGTGCGGGTAGCTGGGCAGGGCGAGCGGTGCTCCGTCGACGACGTGCGAGCGCTCCTGCCGGAACCCGTCGAGCCGGTCCGCGCCGAGCCGCCCCTCGAGGAACGCGCGGGCGTACATCCCGGGTGAGGCGTGGCCCTGGTAGAACACCTGGTCGCCGCCGCCCGGGTGGTCCTTGCCGCGGAAGAAGTGGTTGAACCCGACCTCGTACAGCGTGGCCGCCGACGCGTACGTCGAGATGTGTCCGCCGACGGCGACACCCGGCCGCTGCGAGCGGTGCACGATCATCGCCGCGTTCCAGCGCAGGAGGGCCCGGAACCGACGTTCGACCTCCTCGTCGCCGGGGAACCACGGCTCCTGCTCCGGGCCGATCGTGTTGACGTAGTCGGTGGTGGTCAGCGACGGCACGCCCACCTGCATCGCCCTGGCCCGTTCCAGCATCCGCAGCATGAGGTAGCGCGCACGCATCCGGCCGGGGCCGTCGATGACGCCGTCGAGGCTGTCGAGCCACTCCTGCGTCTCCGCCGGGTCGATGTCGGGCAGGTGCGTCGGGATGCCGTTGAGGATGGGGCCGACGTTGTCGTGCGTGACCACGCGTGGTCCTTTCACCGGTCAGGGACACGGACCCCGGGTGCGGGGCGCACCTCTTATCTTTCACCCGATCCGGTCCGGTGGTGCAATCGCGTCCG
>JBOFLR010000401.1:0-4371 GCA_051657965.1 Dermatophilaceae bacterium | reverse complement strand
TCCAGTCGCATGACCCCGCGCGTCACGATGCGCCGACTCGGCCGGATGAGCCGCGCGGCCGGATGAGCCGTGCGGCCGGATGACGCCGCGCGCGTGAGGATGCACTGACTCGGCCGGATAACGCCGCGCGGCCCGGGTGCGCCGACCCGGCCGGGTGCTCAGGCCCCGGCGACCCGCCGCTGCTCGGACCGGCCGTCGTGCTCGACGGCGACGGGCACCGGGGCGGCGGTGACCGCGGCCGGAGCCGTCTCGGCCCGCTCGGCCTTCGCCTTCATCGTGTAGGTCGGGCGCGGCACCGGCACCGGGTCCCAGGTGAGGGGGATGTCGTCCTCGTCGACCAGGTGCACCATGGCGACCTCGACGACCTCGTCGGATGCCACGGCCGGCGGTACGGAGTTCTCCGTCGTCCGCGAGCCGCCCGCGGCCGGACGGTCGGCCACCTGCGAAGCGCCCGCGGCCGGACGGTCGGCGACCTGCGAGGCGCCCGTAGCCGGAGGGTCGCCAGCACCGGGCGAGCCGGATGACGGGCGCGCCCCCGAGTGGACGGTGAGGTCACCGGAGCGCACGGCGACGGAGTCGCTGTCGTGCACGATGGCAGATGCCGAAGCCGCCGGCACCGGCACGGCGGGTTCACGGCGGGCTTGCACCGCGGCTCGACGGTGAGCCTGGGCCGTGGCGCGGCGCCGGGCCTGCACCGCCGCACGCCGGCTGGCCGCGCGAGTGGCCTGCTCGGCCCGGACCGCCGAGCGCACCCAGGCAAGCGTGGTCACCATGGTGACCACGGCAGCGACCGGCGACCAGCCGGGCACGAGGGAGAACCCGGCGAGCGGCACCGTGACCATCACGGCGAGCGCTGCCGCGAGGAACACCAGGCCCCGCGGTCGGCGCCCGGGTCGCGGGCCGGATGCCGTGGAGCGAGCCGGTCGTGCCGCAGAGGAGTGCGGGTGCTCCGGGACGCGCGCCGAGCGCGGGACCGACGGCGTGCGCTGAGGAGCCGTCGACGTGACGCGCACGTCATCCGCCCGCGTGGCTATCGGGTGATGCCGACGGGCGACCGGGCCGGACGTACGACGGTCACTGTCCACCTGCACCGCGGCCGGCTCACGCTGGGGGGCGACCGGGGCAGCGACGCGCGAGTCGGCGCGCGCGGCGGCCGGCTCACGCTGGGGGGCGACCGGGGCAGCGACGCGCGAGTCGTCATCCACGCGGGCGGAGATGCGGCGGTCGTCATCCGCGGACGCTCTCGCGGCACCGGCCTGCGGGGCGCGGTCGGCGGCTGCGGGTGACGTCACCACCGGCTCGGGTGCGGGCCGGGGCGGATGCAGCGCACGCGACCGCGGGAGGGTGGCCGCGAGCTCGGTCTCGGGTGGCGCCTGGTCGCGACGCTCGAGCACCCGCATCGCCGCGCTGAACTGCTCGACTGATCGGGCGGTGGCGATGTGGTCGCGGCGCCGGACCCAGTACTGGAGGAAGTAGACAGCCCACACCCCGACGAGGACGAGAAAGACCAGGCTCGACGGGGACCTCACGGGGACGACGGTAAGCCGGGCTACCCGCTGGCGGCCGGATCACCATCGGTGTGTCGCTGAAGTGACTCGTGTGACGAGTGGGTCGAGATGGCGCCGACTCCGGCGATCCGGTGGAGCCGGTCGACGAACGTCTCTCCGGCGAGGTCCTCGGTGGTGAGCGCGAACGAGCGGTGGTCGCGCCAGTCGCCGTCGATGTGCAGCATCCGCCGGCGCAGGCCCTCGTCGCGGAACCCGAGCTTGCGCACCACCGCGAGACTGGCGGTGTTCTCGGGCCGGATGTTGACCTCGATCCGGTGCAGCCCGACCGGCCCCAACAGGTGGTCGCCGAGCACGGCGAGAGCCGTGGGCATCACCATCCGACCCGCCACCGCGCGGCTCACCCAGTACCCCATCGAGCACGAGCGGAACGAGCCCAGACTCACCCCGCTCGCCGACAGCTGGCCCACGAGGGCACCATCGACCTCGACGACGAGCGGGAGCGAACGACCGGCCCGGGCGTCGGCGTCGTAATGCCCGACGAGGTCGCCGAAGCCACGCGCCGGCGACGACGGGTCCGGAGACGTGGCGTCCCAGGGAGCCAGCCACGCGGCGTTGCGCCGCCGCACGTCGTGGAACGCCCGCGCGTCGGCGACCACCAGCGGTCGGAGCACGAGGTCGATGCCCGTGGGGGTGCGCCCGGTGAGCCGCAGCGGCCAACGCCACCCGGGCAGGGCGTCGGCCGGGCGCGGGGCCCCGAGCCGGCGGCCGAGTGCCGACGGGACGCGGTGCTGTGCGCGACGCCACATCAGTGGTCGCCACCGCCGGCCTGGGAGACCGCGTGCGGCAGTACCTCGGCGAGCACCGCCAGGGCGTCGCGCACTCCACCGGACGACCCGGGCAGGTTGACCACCAGCGTGCGGCCGGCGAGCCCGGCCAGCCCGCGCGACAGCACCGCGGTGGGTACTCCTGCGGCCACGCCGTGCGCCCGGATCGCCTCGGCCAGGCCCGGGACCTCCCGGTCGAGCAGCGGAGCGGTGGCCTCCGGGGTGCCGTCGGTCGGGGTGAGGCCGGTGCCTCCGGTGGTGAGGATGACGTCCGGCCCGGTCGCGAGGGCCGCGGCCAAGGCCTGCCCGACCGCCGGACCGTCGGGCACCACCACCGCGTCGGCGACCTCGCACCCCCAGCCGCGGAGCGTGTCGACCAGCAGCGCGCCTCCCCGGTCGGGGTAGACCCCGGCGGCGGCACGGGTGGAGCAGGTGACGACGACCGCCCGGCGACCCGCTAGCGCGGCCGAACCCGGGCCGGAGACCAGCCCCGGGTCGGCGGGCGGATGCAGGTCGGCGGGCGGATGCAGGTCGGGGCTCTGCCCAGCGCCCGGGGAGGCCGAACCACCCGCCGGCACGGCGTCGGCGCCCGTCACGGGCTCTCCTCCCGCCAGTCGCCGGAACGCCCACCCGACTTCGCGGTGACCCGCACGTCGGTGATGCGGGCGCGCCGGTCGATGGCCTTGACCATGTCGACGAGCGCGAGAGCCGCCACCGACACGGCGGTGAGCGCCTCCATCTCGATGCCGGTGCGGTCGGCGGTGCGCACCCGGGCTCGCAGCTCGACCGCGCCGTCGACGACGTCGAGGTCGACCTCGGCGGCGTGCACGGCGACCGGGTGGGCGAGCGGCACGAGGTCGGGCGTCCGCTTGACCGCCTGGAGCCCGGCGATGCGGGCCACTGCGAGCGCGTCGCCCTTGGGCACCGTGCCGTCGCGCAGCGCGGCGACGGCATCCGCGGAGAGCAGCACCCGCCCGCGCGCCTCGGCCTCCCGCACCGTCACCGCCTTCGCTGACACGTCGACCAGGTGCGCCGTCCCGTCCGCGCGCACGTGCGTAAGCCCCGCCGGACCGGTGCTCGCCGGGGTGCTCGGTCGCTCAGCCACGCGCCCGATCCTGCCCGAGCAGCGGGATGCAGCGCAGCACCATCCCCGCGGTGACCCGCTCGACCTCGGCCGGCACCTCGGCCAGGGCGGTGGCCTCGGCCAGCGCACCCAGCACGTGCGACCCCTGCCCGCCCGACGGCCGTGCCCGCCCGCCCTCGACGACGACCCTGGTCATCTCGACCTTGCCCGGCGCGGCAGGCCAGTCGGCGGCGGCGACCGCCTCGAACCCGCCGTCGCGGCCGGGGTCGAGCCCGGCGAGACGACGCAACGCCGGGAGCACGAACACGTGGAACGAGACCAGCGAGCTCACCGGGTTGCCGGGCAGGGTCACCACGGGCACTCGGCCGCCGGCGAGCGTGCCGCACCCCTGCGGCATCCCCGGCCGCATCGCCACCTTGACGAACTCGACCCCGCCGCCGGTGCCGCGCTCCGCCGGGGTGGAGGTGAGCACCGCCTTGATCGTGTCGTACACCCCCATCGACACCCCACCGCTGGTGACGACGAGGTCGGGGTCGCCGGCCGGGTCCTCGACGAAGGCACGCACCGCGGCGTCGTCGTCGGGGAGGCGCACCGCGGCGGCCATCTCGGCACCCGCGGCCTCGACGAGCGCACACAGCATCAGCGCGTTCGAGTCGACCACCTGGCCGTGGGCCAGCGCGCTGCCCGGGTCGACCAGCTCGTTGCCGGTGGAGACCACCGTGACGCGCGGCCGCCGGTGCACCTGCAGCACCGGCACATTGGATGCCGCGGCGAGCGCGAGATGCCCAGGCCCGAGGTACGTGCCGACCCGCAGCACCACGTCGCCGGCCCGCACGTCCTCGCCGCGGCGGCGCACGTGCCGCCCGACCTCCGGGGCGAGCCGGACGGCGACCCGCGCGGCGCCGCCATCGGTGCGCTCGACCGGCACCACGGCATCCGCGCCGTCCGGGAGCGG
>JBOFLR010000400.1:0-14695 GCA_051657965.1 Dermatophilaceae bacterium | reverse complement strand
CCACGCGGGGACGATCGCGGAGCACGGTGGCGAAGTCGAGCCCGGCGCAGAACGACTCACCCGACCCGCCGAGCACCACACCGCGCAGCGTGCGGTCGCGGCCCAGCTCGCGGGCGGTGCCGACGAGCGCCTCCAAGGTGTCGAGGGTAAGCGCGTTGAGCTTGCCGGGGCGGTCGAGACGGACTTGGGCGACACCGCCGTCGACGGAACAGGTGACGGGCGCGGACATGCCCGCAGCCTACGGACCTCGAGAGCCCGAGAGCCCGAGAGCTCGAGGGCGTTGGGCACGAGCGCGGCGGTGGACGGGCCGCCGCGACCCTGCGGCCGCCGAGGCCATCGTCGCGCGATTGGTGAACGTACATATGTTCGATTATAGTGCCTCATGAACTGCTGCTTCTACCTCCTCGCCGGCGCGACCCTCGGAGACCGGCGCATCGTCCCGCCACGGCAACGACATGACACCTGTCATGCCGATCCGGTGACAACCGCGACTATCACCGTTGCCCGACCGTCGGTTGAATCGATCTCCGAGGGCGCCGGGGGACACCCCCTCCGTGGGCCCTGTCGCCCACGATCGAGGAGAACCCTGATGACGACGGAGTCTCGACACCTGCCGCCGGAGCCGGCACCGACCATCGACGGTTCCGCCGAGCGCCCGGCCGTCGAGCCGGTGCGCTGCTGACGTGCGCCGGACGTGAGGCTGTCGCGCCCTGACCCGGCGACGGTCCGCACGGCACCACCCTGGCCGGCGTGCACCTGCCCATCAGCAACGCACATCGCGCTTCTCGCCAGCACGGCGGTCGGTGTCGCGATCGTCACGGCCGACCTCTGCTCGCCATCATCCGGTGTCGAGCCGTCGGGCCTGGTCCGCGGTCTGGTCGTCGTCCCGCTCGCCGCGGCCTTCGTCATGTTCGCCCGGGTCCAGCTCCGTCTGCTCCGCGCCGAGCACGATCCGTACTGGCCGTGGACCATCCTCGGACTCGGTCTCGTCACGTCGATCGCGACCGGCGAGTACTGGGCGCTAGGTCCCGGAGGGGCCGCGATCCTCCTCCGGCTCGACCGGTGGCACGCCCTCACCGCACTCGGAGGCAGCGCGCTCGTGGTATTCGCCGGTGACCGGCTCGACCCGGTCGACCGGACGGTCGGCGACACCGCCGCCGACCTGGTGGTGCAGCTGGCCCTGCCGGCTCTGCTCCTCGCCGCGCTCACCCGGCTCGCACTCGACCTCCGGCGCCCCCGGTGGCTGGGCGAACAGCTCCTGCGCCACCAGGTCGACCTCGAACGCGACCGCGTCGCCCGAGACGCACACGACCTCATGGGCCGCACACTCGTCACCGCCTCGATCCGCACCGAGCGGGTGCTCCATACGCTCGACGCGGGCGACCCGGCCGTCCTGGCACGGGTGAGCCGTCTCCGGGGGACACTCGCGGCGGGTGAGCGGCGCGTGCGCACGATGGCCTCGGGGCCGGTGATCAGCACCTGGGACGACGAGCTCGAGCTCGCGAGTGGGCTGTGTGCCCGACTCGGCATCGAGCTCGTCGTCGACGAGGCGCACGATCCCCCGTCTCACCACCGAGCACTCGCCGGCCTCGTGCTCCGCGAGTGCGTCACCGTCGCCATCACCGTACGGTCAGCCGTCCGGGTGTCCGCGCGTCTTCGGATCACCCCGGATGGCGACACGATGGTCCGCGTCGTCGTCGACCGAACCTCGGGACCGGTACCCGGCACCCCATCGCGGGTGCTCGACGCCGTCGACCGCGTCGGTGGCTCCGTCACGGTGTCCGAGAGCGACGGCACGTGGGTCCTCGAGGCCCACCTGCCTACGGTTCCTCCGGCTCGGCTCCTCCGATGACTGCACCGGGTACTCGCCCGCGTGCCCTGCTCGACGACCCGCGAGCGGCCGGTCTCGTGAATGTCGTCGTAGCGCTCGGGCTGTTCGCGGCGACCGGGCTCGACGACCCGCCACCGTGGCAGGTGGTGCACGGAGCCGCCACCATCGGGTTCTGTGTCTGGACGTTCGCTCCCCGTCGACGGCGGCCGCGGGTGGCGCAGGCCCTCGCCCTCGCGTCCCTCGGCGGCGCACTGGTCGCTCCCGGCGGCGGCCTGCTCCTCGTCGTCGGCGCGACGGTCCTGGTGCGTTCGGTGCGGCGGTGGTGGCTGGCGACGACGGCCGTCATCCTCGCGCTCGGAGCAGCGGCGGGTCTCGCCGACGGCCACTGGGCGTCTCCGTCGACCTGGCCGGTCGCCGCGCTCACCGTCCTGCTGACCATCCTCGACCGCGTCGCCACGGCAACCGCCCTTCCTGCCGCGACCGTGTTCCGGGGCGACGTCGACCAGGACCGGCAGCGGCTCGGCGGCGAACTGCGAGCACAGATCGGACGAACCCTGTGCGCAGCCCGTCAGGACGTCGAAGCGGCCATCGACGCGGCATCCGCCAGCACGCTGGCACCCGACGACCACGTGGTCGAGCAGTTGGCCTCCCTTCGGTCACTGATCGACCACGGCATCGACCAGCTCGGCCGGTTGTCGACCGAGCCCGTCGCGGCGACCCTGCCGCACGAGCTGCGCGCGGCCCAGGAGGTGTGCGAGCGACTCGGCATCCTGGCCGTCGTCAGCGCCGACCCGGTCGCCGACCGCGCCGTGTCCGAGGCCTGCGCCCTGGTGCTGCGCGAAGCGGTGACGAACATGTTGCGGCATGCCGCTCCCACCCGATGCGTCATCGCCGTCCGCTGCTCTGCCCACGAGATCGTCCTGTCGGTGACGAACGACGGGGCCTCGAGACCGGCCCCCGGGTCCGCGCAGGTCGGTGCCGGGTCCGGGCAGCGTCGGTGGCGGCAGACCGCGGGTCACCTCGGCGCTCGGGTCTCCACCGGGGTTCTCGACGGCGGCCGCTACCACGTGGTGGTCCGCTTCCCGACGAGGTCGTCGCGACCCGCCGGTTCGGGCTCGGGTCATGTCGCTCAGCTGATCGGATGGAGGGGCGCCCGATGGGGATTCGGCTCCTGATCGCCGAGGACCTCGACCTCGTCGCCGAGGCGTTCGAGTCGCTCCTCGGCACCGAGCCGGGCTTGGAGGTCGTGGCCCGCGTGACCCGTGGCGACCACGTGTTGTCCGCGGCGCTCGAGCACCACCCGGATGTCGCGCTGGTCGACGTCGTCATGCCCGGCGCCACCGGGATCGACGCGTGCGCCCGGGTGCGTGCCGCGCTGCCCTCGTGCCGCGTCATCCTGTTGACCTCCATGCCCCGGACCGGTCACCTGTCGGCTGCGCTCGCCGCCGGCGCATCGGGCTACCTGGTCAAGACGCTGAGCGCGCGACAGCTCGTCGACAGCATCCGCAGCGTCGCCGCCGGAGGCATGGCCATCGACCCAGCCGTCGCCGCAGAGGCGCTCACGACCGGCCCGAATCCGCTCACCCAGCGCGAGCGGGACATCCTCCGACTGGTCGACCAAGGGGTGTCCACCAACCAGATCGCCGACGAGCTGTTCCTCTCGCCGGGGACGGTGCGCAACTACCTGTCGAGCTCGATGACGAAGCTGCACGCCTCGACCCGGGTCGAGGCTGCTCGGACCGCGCGAACCCGCGGCCTGATCTGAGCGGCTGAGCCGCGGAGGGAGCCGATGCCGAACGAGCGAGGTGCCGTACTGACACGAGCACCCCTCCCCGGAGTCCGGGGAGGGGTGTCGGGTGGGTGTTGTCAGGTCCCGGGGGAACGCCGTTCGGGTACCTCACCCCACCATCGTGAAGCCAGCCACGGCCCGACGGACGCGATGCCGATGACGTACCCGATGAACGCCCACCACAGCCTGGGCTCGGTGATCCGGAAGACCACCACGAACATGGCGACGGTCACCACCGCGTTCACTGTCAGCGACGCCCACCGGCCGACCCGGCGCCGCAGCCACTCGAGCACCAGCCCCAGCACCGTCCCGGCGACGGCGGCCACCGTCACCGCCACGGTCAGCTCCACGGACGACATGCTGTCAGCAGTCCCAGGTGTCGATCTGACCGCGCCACACCGGGATCGCGTACACGTTGTACGCCAGGCAATAGCCACGGGTAAGTGCCGACGATGCCACGGCGGCCATGACCGCGCATGACCTCTTGATTACCGTCTTCGCTGCTCCCGGGAGCTTCAGGTCGTCGACGAAGATGGCGCACGCGGTGAAGCCCCCAGCGATGCGAATCGTCTCCGACCGACTGAACCTGATGGAGAAGCCCCACCACTTGGCGGAGATCGACACCTGGTTGAGGGTCGACTTCTCGACCAGCGGGGTGATGGTCCCGCCGTCGGCGGTCGTCATCGTCTGTCGAGGATCTGGTGCCAGATCCTTCTCGCTCGGGGCGTCGGCGAACAGCACGACGCCTGCCACCTGCGCAGGCGCCGTGTCGCCCGAGCCGACGGGCGCCGCGGTGGCGGGCGCCGCCAACCCGAGCGCGAGGGCGATGGTCGCGATCACGACCGCGAGCCCTCGTAGTGGTGAGAACTTCATCTCGGTCTCCTCCGTGAAGGCCCCCTGGACCGCGGGGGGCAGTTGATGGTGTGGCGATACTGTCGGAGGCCTGGAGATGGCGAAACCGTTGCGAGACAACCGATGATCGATGTCACCGAACTGGTCTCGAAGCGTCATCGGCTACCGATGACGACCGTCACAGGACCCGTGAGCGACGACTCCCTACGATGGCTCGATGCGCGCAGCCCTGGTGACCAGCCTCGACGGACCCGAGGCGATCGAGGTCGTCGACCGACCCGACCCCGACCCGGACGGCTCGCGGGTGGTCATCGACGTCGCTGCCGCGGGGGTGAGCTTCCCCGACGTGCTCCTCACCCGCGGCCGGTACCAGCAGCGGCCCGACCTGCCGTTCGTCCCGGGTTCGGAGGTGGCTGGAACGGTGCGCAGCGCACCGCCCGACAGCGGGTTCGAGGCCGGCCGGCGAGTCGCGGCGATGCCGATGACCGGCGGACTCGCGTCCGTGGTGGCGGTCGAGCCGGCCTCGGTCTTCCCGCTTCCCGACCGGATGACGTTCGAGCAGGGCGCCGCCCTCCCGCTCAACTACCTGACCGTGCACTTCGCGCTGCGCGAGCGTGCTCGCCTCGCCGCGGGCGAGACGGTCCTCGTCCACGGCGCCGGAGGCGGGGTGGGCACGGCCGCCGTGCGGCTGGCCGCGGCCTGGGACGCGCGGGTCGTCGGCGTCGTGTCCGGCCAGGCCAAGGCGGATGCCGCCCGTCGCGCCGGCGCGCACGAGGTGGTGCTCGCGGACGGGTTCCGCGAAGAGGTCGCCCGGCTCACTGCCGGCCGCGGCGTCGACGTCGTGGTCGACCCGGTGGGCGGGGACCGCTTCACCGACTCGCTGCGCTCCCTCGCGCCGGGTGGGCGCCTGCTCGTGATCGGCTTCACCGGTGGCGCGATCCCCGAGGTCAAGGTGAACCGGCTGCTGCTGGCCAACCTCTCGGTCGTCGGTGTCGGGTGGGGGGCCTGGTGGTCGCACCCCACCGGACCCGGGGCGGCCTACCTGCGGCAGCAGTGGGACGACCTCGCGCCGCTGCTCGAGTCCGGTGCCGTCGACCCGGTGATCGGCGAGGTGCATGCCCTCGACGACATCGCCGCGGCCCTCACCGCGGTAGAGCAGCGCCGGGCGGTGGGAAAGATCCTCGTCATACCCTGAGCCGAACGCGGCGAACCGGCATCCCCGAGCTGAGCGGGGCGAGCCGGCATCTCCTGCGACACTCGGCCCGGCCGACGCTCTGGGCGGCTCGAGCGGACGGCTCAGGCCGCAGCAGGACGATCCGCCAGCCGGAGCGGGGCTGCCGAGCGGCGGCGGGCCACCAGGCCCGCGACGGCCAGGGCTCCGACCCCCCACGCCGCGAGGACGACGACGCCGACCCACAGCTGCGACAGCTCACCTCCGTACATCAGTCGCCTGACCCCGTCGACCGCGTACGACATCGGCAGCAGATGGTGGAACGGCTGCAAGGGCTCAGGGAGGGTCTGCCAGGGGAACGTGCCGCCGGCGGTGACCATCTGGACCATGAACAGCACGATGGCGACGAGTTGGCCGCCTTCACCGAACCGCGCCATCAGCGCGTGCACCATCGCGACGAACGACGCCGACACGACGAGCAGGAAGAGCCCGAGCAGCACCGGGTGCGCCACGTCGAGGCCCATCCCGGCGCCGACCATCGCGAGTGCGGCCAGCGCCTGCAGCGCACCCAGCGTCGCCGGCGCCAGCCATCCGCGGATGACGACCCGCAGCGACCGGCGGCCCACGGCGAGGGGGCGGACCACCCCGGCCTCGGCCCGGAGCCGCATGAGGATGGCCATGCTGCCCACCCACAACGACAGACCGAGGAGGAGTGGCGCGAGACCCCCGGCGAACCCGTCGGCCGCGGCCTGGGTCTGCTTGTCGACCGTGACCGGCGTGCTGATCGTCTGCGCCATGTCGCGGCGCTGTTCGGGTGTCAGCGACGGGATGGCCTTCGCCCCGTCGTCGAGACCGGCAGCGAGCTTCTTCGCGCCGGCACTGAGTTGCGCTGCGCCGGAGGACAGTTCGCGTGACCCGGTCAGTGCCTGTTGCTGCCCTGACGCGAGGTCGCCGGCCCCGTCGGCGACCTGGGACCCGCCGGTCGACGCGTCGTCGATTCCCTGGGTCAGGCGTGGGGCCGCCGCTGCCAGCAGCTCGTTGCCGTCGGCCACCTGGTCGGCTCCGGACGCGAGCTCGTCGAGCTGGCGCGACGCGGCCTGCAGCTCGCCGTTGGCGTCGGTGACCGAGCCGGCGGCCTCGTCGAACTCGCTCAGGACCGTCTCGACCTGCACGTCGGACAGGCCCTGACCCTTCAGCTGGCCGGCGAGCCGTGCCTTCGTCCCGGAGACGTCGTCGACGGCGTCGTCTGCTGCGGCAGCCGCCCGGCGCGCCACGGACGCCGCCTCCGCGTTGCCGTCGGCCACTTGACGCGCACCGGCGGCGAGCTCTCTGGTCTGAGCCGGGAGCCCATCGGTCGTGCGGTCCAGGTCGGCGAGACCGTCGGCGAGCTCGCGCGAGCCGCTGACGAGCCGGGTGGAGCCGGAGGCGAGCCGCGCTTGTCCGTCGGCGAGCTCGGCGGCGCCCACCGACAGCTGGCTCGACCCCGTGGCGAGCTGGCCGGCGGCATCCGCTCCGGTGACCACCTTCGCGCGGATCTCGGCGAACCCGCTGAGCAGGTTGCCGGTCGCGGTGCGGCTCACCTGGTCGGACACCCGGGCCGACACCTCGTCGACGAGCTGGTCGGCGATGTTGCGCGCGAGGTAGCCGTTGCCGTCATCGGTGCGGATCTCGATCTCGGCCGCGCGTGGGTCGTCGGTGGAGCTGGACGCCAGGTCGGCGGAAAAGTCCGCGGGAAGGGTGAGCACGACGTTGTAGTCGCCACGGGCGAGGCCGTCGGCGGCGTCGTCCCGGTCGACCCTCGACCAGCCGAGGGTGTTGTCGCGCTCGAGCCCCTCGGCGACGTCGGCACCGGAGTCGAGACGCTGGCCGTCGTCGAGGGTGGCGCCGACGTCCTCGACGACGAGCGCCGCCGGCACCTCCGAGAGCCGGCCGTAGGGGTCGGCGTTCGCGTAGAGGTACAACCCGCCGTATCCGGCGGGCACGAGCACCAGCGCGACCAGGGTGAGCCGCCCCAGCCAGCTGCCGGCGAACGTGCGGAGATCGGCAGCCACCGGCCGGAGAATGGTCAACATCGGGCGCCTTCCGTGCATGGTGAGCACCGCGCCGGTTCCCACCGCGGCACGGGCACTGGACGTTCCTGCGAGAGCGTGTGGAGCAGGCCCGATACCGAGGTCAGGAGGACGACCCGGCGAGCCACGCACCCCGACACCGGCTCGTCGTCGAGCGGCTGGAGAACGTCTCGCGGCATCCGACAGTACCGACGAATGGCAGTGCACGCCTCAGGAGTCCTACCCAGTAGTCATGGGGGTCGACCCTGGTTCCGGTGCGGGTCGGGCCAGGGCCCCTAGGCTCCACGGTATGGAGTTCCGCAACGCGTATGCGCAGGGTCTCGCCCGCGTCGCCGCATGCACGGTGCCGGTCGCGCTCGGTGATCCGGCGGCGAACGCCGACCGCATCGCCGACCAGGTCGTCGCGCTGCACGACGACGGCGTCGCGGTGGCACTGTTCCCCGAGCTGGCACTGTCGGGGTACGCGCTCGACGACCTGCTGCTGCAGGACGTGCTGCTCGACGCGGTCGACGCTGCGGTGGTGTCACTGGCCGCGGCGACCCAGCGCCTGCTGCCGCTCGTCGTCGTAGGTGCGCCGCTGCGCCACGGCAGCCGGCTCTACAACTGTGCGGTCGTCATCCACCGCGGGGAGGTGCTCGGGGTCGCGCCCAAGTCGTTCCTCCCGAACTATCGCGAGTTCTACGAGAAGCGCCACTTCGCCTCGGGCGCAGGGCATCACGGCGAGTTTCTCGTGCGCCCACAATGGCCGGGTGCCGATGCCGACGGCGAGATCCCGTTCGGCCCCGACCTCGTGTTCACCGCCGACGACCTCCCGGACCTCGCGGTGCACGCGGAGGTGTGCGAGGACATGTGGGTGCCGGTGCCACCGAGCGCCGAGGCCGCGATGGCCGGGGCGACCGTGCTGCTCAACCTCTCGGCGTCGCCGATCACCGTCGGCCGGGCACGCGACCGCCACCTGCTCGCCCGCTCGGCGAGCGCGCGGTGCAGTGCCGCCTACCTCTACGCGGCGGCGAGCGCGGGTGAGTCGTCGACCGACCTCTCGTGGGACGGGATGACGATGGCGTACGAGCTCGGCGACCTGCTCGCCGAGGGTGCCCGCTTTCCCGACGGGCCGGTGCGCACCGTCGTCGACGTCGACCTGGACCGGCTACGTCAGGAACGGCAGCGGCAGAACAGCTTCGACGACAACGCGCGCTCCTACGCGGCCGACGAGGCGGGGTTCCGGGTGGTGCCGTTCACGCTGCATCCACCCGGCGGCGACCTCGGATTGCGCCGGAGCGTCGACCGGTTCCCGTTCGTGCCGGATGACGCAGCGCAGCTCGCCCAGGACTGTTACGAGGCGTACAACGTCCAGGTGAGCGGGCTGGAGCAACGGCTGTGGTCGATCGCCGGCAGCGACCGAAACCAGTTGCCGCGCATCGTGATCGGCGTCTCTGGCGGCCTGGACTCGACCCATGCGCTCATCGTCGCGGCGAAGGCGTGCGACCGGCTCGAGCTGCCGCGCACCCACATCCTGGGGTTCACCATGCCGGGCTTCGCCACCAGCGAGGCGACCAAGGAGAACGCCCTGCACCTCATGGACGCGCTCGGCATCACCGCCGAGGAGCTCGACATCCGGCCGGCGGCGCGGCAGATGCTGGCCGACCTCGGGCATCCGTTCGGGCGTGGCGAGGAGGTCTACGACATCACCTTCGAGAACGTCCAGGCCGGGTTACGCACCGACTTCCTGTTCCGTGCCGCGAACCAGCGCGGCGGCATCGTGCTCGGCACCGGTGACCTCTCCGAGCTGGCGCTGGGCTGGTGCACCTACGGGGTCGGCGACCAGATGTCGCACTACGGCGTGAACGCCGGGGTGCCGAAGACGTTGATGCAGCACTTGATCCGGTGGGTGGTGTCCTCGGGTCAGTTCGAGGCGCCCGTGAACGAGACGTTGCTCGAGATCCTCGACCAGGTGATCAGCCCCGAGCTGGTACCGGCTCGTGAGGGCGAGCAGATCCAGTCCACCGAGGACACCATCGGGCCGTACGCACTGCACGACTTCACGCTCTTCCACCTGCTGCGCTTCGGGTACCGGCCGAGCAAGATCGCGTTCCTCGCCGAGCACGCCTGGTCGGATGCCGCGCGCGGCGCCTGGCCGCCCGGGTTCCCCGAGGGCTCGCGTCCGGCGTACGACCTGCCGGCGATCCGGTCGTGGATGGCGGTCTTCATCCGCCGGTTCTTCGGGAACCAGTTCAAGCGGTCGGCGATGCCAAACGGGCCGAAAGTCGTTGCGGGAGGGTCGCTCTCGCCGCGCGGCGACTGGCGGATGCCGTCGGACGCGCTCGCCGCGGCGTGGCTGCGCGAGCTCGAGGAGAACGTCGCGGGGTCGTGACCGGGCTCGGCTGACCCGTTCGTGGGGTGCCGAGCGCGCGGCATCCTGCCCGGCCGGCACCCCGGCCACAGCGACTCCTTATCTCGCGCCCTCCGGCCGCCGGTCAGCTGGGCCGCCGGTCAGCTGGGCCGCCGGTCAGCTGGGCCGCCGGTCAGCTGGGCCGCCGGTCAGGCCAGCACGGGGAGTCGGTCGGCCAGGTGCGCGGCGTCATCCGGTGCCGGCGTGCGACCGGTCGCGACCAGGGTGGCGTACTCGTCATCCCACGCGTCGGGGAGCGGCTCGCCGAGCAGGGCCTCGACCGTCGCCCGCACCAATCGGAGGGCCGCTGCCGGCGGTGGGCCGACGACCAGCAGGTCGAGGTGGTGCACCGCGTTCTCGACCGCCCAGCTCGCGAGCAGGTCGCCGCTGGTCGATATCAGGCCCTGGAACCGGTGCCGGCCCGGCGACAGCGCGCCGACCGCCCCGGCGAGCTGCTCGGCCACGTCGCCGAGCTGCGCCAAGGCGGCGGACGGCCGCGAGTACGCCGCGGTACGCCGGCGCTGCGCCATGAGGACGAGCACCGGGTCGGTGTCGGCCTGGTCGTCGGCGTACGCGGCCCAGTACGACGCCGCATCGACCGTCGCCGGTGCCTCGCTGCGGCAGGCCAATCCGCCGAGCAGCTCCTGCCAGCCGGCGACCACGTGCGTGACGACGTCGAGGCGCGTCCATCCGTCGCAGCGCGACGACCCGAGCAGCTCGTACTCCTCCAGCCCGTCACACGCGGCGACGAACGCCTCGACCGACTGCGTGAACGCCTCGCACCCGTCGTCATGAGCCACCAATAGCTTCATTCGCCGAGTCTGGCAGGCCGCCGCCAGCTCAGGGCCGTCCGAGCGCCTCGAGCGCGTCACCGCTGAGGCGGAACCGGGTCCATTCGTCCTGGGCCTGCGCGCCGAGCGATCGGTAGAAGGCGATGCTCGGCGCGTTCCAGTCGAGCACCCACCATTCCAACCGCTGCCAGCCGCGCTCCACACAGATCGCGGCCAGTGTGCGCAGCAGCTCCTGTCCGAGCCCTGAACCCCGTTGTGCGGGAGTCACATACAGGTCCTCGAGCCAGATGCCGTTCGTCCCGGTCCAGGTCGAGAACGAGGGGAACCACAGCGCCATCCCGACCACCTCGCCGCCCGCCTCCGCCACGTGGGCATGCGTGGTGGACGCCCCGGACGGCGGGAACAGGGCGGCCGCGAGCTGCTCCTCGGTCGCCCTCACCTCGTGCGCGGCTCGCTCGTACTCGGCCAGCTCTCGAACCAGCCGCAGGATGACCGGGACGTCACCGGGCCCGGCGGGCCGCACCCGCGATGTCGACGGAACGCGGGGAGCCGAAGTACTCGTCATCCCGGCAACCTCACGGCCGGATGACGCCGCGCACGGCGGGCGCCCATCACCCGAGCCAGTCGCTCGCGGTCCTCCGTCATCCGCTACGGATCCGATCTGCCTCCACCCGTAGCGTCGCGGCGGCTTTCATGGCTGCCGCAGACGGATCGCCGGCCAGCAGGTCACGGGTCTCCAGCGGGTCCTCCACCAGGTCATACAGCTCCGCACGCCCGTCAGCGAACGAGATCAGCTTGTAGCGCTCGTCCCGCACGGTCCACGCGTCGACCCGCTCCGCCGCATCACCTCCGCCGGCCCTCGGCCGGCCGCCGGGACGCCCACCGGGACGGCCACCGGCGCGACCGGTCGGCCGATCGGTCGCGCTCGGTGACGGGCTCGCACCGGACGACGGCGTCGCGCCGGGCTGCCGACCACCCTGACCACGCGGGGCGTCCGCTCCGGGCCCCGGCGTGCCGGAGAAGGTCTCGGTGTAGGCGAACCGGCGCTCACCCGACGTCTCGCCGGACAGCAGCGGCACCAGGCTGACACTGTCCGGCGCCGACGCGTCCGCCCCGGCCAGCTCGGTGACCGTGGCGAACAGGTCGGTGCCGTTGACCGGCGCGGCTTCTCGCTCGCCACCACGGGTGACCCCGGGGCCGGCCACCACCAACGGCACCCGCACCCCGCCCTGGTAGACCGTGCCCTTGGCCCGGTCGGCCGGATAGCCCTGCACGACCTGGCGCGGGCTGCCGTTGTCGCCGACGAACGCCACCACCGTGTTCTCGCGCTCACCGTCGGGCAGCGAGTCGAGGAGCCGGCCCAGCTCGGCATCCATCGCCTCGGCGGCGGCGAAGTAGTACTCGCGCGGCCGTTCTCGGATGTCGGAGCGCTCGCCGGTGAGGTCGTCGCGGTCGTGCAGCTCGTCGGGCGGCAGGTGGAACGGGGCGTGCGGTGCGGTGTAGGCGAGCCAGGTGAACCATGGCTGGTCCTGCTCGGCGATCCAGTCCCGCGCCCGGTCGGTGAGCTCGGTCGTGACGTAAGTGTCGGTCTCGGTGGTCTCGCCGTTCAGGGTCAGCGGCCACCGCGAGTAGTCCTCGACCTGGCCCGAGAGCACACCCGCGTAGTAAGGCACACCGAGCTGCTCGGGGTGGTCGGGCTCCACGGAGCCGGGCGAGCCGCCGAGATGCCACTTGCCGATCACCGAACCGGCGTAGTCGGTCTGCTCGTCGAGCACGTGGTGGATCGTCGACTCGGTGTCGGGGAGCGGATCGTCGATCCCACCGACCCCGGTACGCACGCCGTAGGTACCGGTCAGCATGGCCGCCCGGCTGGGCGTGCACACCGGGTTGGTCCAGGCCTGATCGAAGACGACGCCCCCATCGCACAGGGACTCCAGGGTCGGCATGTCCGGTTTGGCCTCGCCGACGTCGGGATAGCAGGGGCTGGCGTCCACCCCGAAGTCGTCGGCGACCACGACGAGCACGTTGGGTCGTCCGGATGACGCCCCGCCGCCGTCCGAGCCACCACTGCCACCGCTCCGCTCGCCGAGCACGTCGGTCCGGGCGATCGCCAGGCCGGCGCCCCCGACCACCAGGGCGGCCACCAGGCCGATCGTCACGGTGCGCTGACGCGTCATCCTCGCTGCTCTTCCTCGTCGGGGGCTCGGGTGGTCGGGTCTGTCGTCGGCGGGTCGGCGCACCGGCATCACGGCCTCGGCCGCGGCACGTCGACCGGGTCGCCGACGAAGCACCCCACGGTGTAGGGATAGTCGCGAGTGAGGTGGTAGTGGTACATCTCCTGGACCATGCCGTCCCAGAGCACGGGGCCCACGTGGCCGTGGCACTCGTCGAGATCGGCCGAGCGCACCTCGACCCCGCCGTCGTCCTTCGGGCCATAGAGGCCGAACCCGTCGAGCGCGTAGCCCATCAGGCTGCTGTGCCGCCCGGCGTCGCCGTCCGGGTCGGGCAGGCAGGCCGACAGGTCGTGGTAGTGGTACTGACCGCCGGCCTCGGGGTGTCCGTTGCAGGCGTCCTGTACCTCGTAGGCCGGGGCGTCGCGGCCCCGGACGTCGAGCGCGGTGAACACCGCCACCCCGGTGAGCGCGAACCCGATCATGCCCATCGGCACGCACGAGGGCTCGGCCGCCCGCTCGGGCTCGGCGAGGAGCCGGAGCAGGATGTCCTGCTCCTCGATCGCGTTCGGGTTGCGGTCGTAGTCGTAGGCGTCGTCGTCCGGGGCGATCGGGAAGACACCGGTGTCGTGGGTCGGGAGATTGTTCGCGGCGACGACGCGCTGCGCGCCGCGTACGGCCACGGTGATCTCGGCGTCCGGCCAGTCGACCGCGCCGTCGACGGTGGCCTTCTCGGACGGGTTCCACCACTCGCCGTCGATCCACGAGTTGTCATCCGAGGCTCCTGGGCCGTTCGGGTCGAACCGCTGCTGGCACGAGTACACCGATCCGGCCTGCGGGCGATCCGACACCTTCCCGTCGGCCAGCGGCAGTGCACCGTCGCCGGCGCCGTGGCTGTGGTCGCCGTGGTCGTGGCCGGATGACGCCGTGACGGGTTCGCCGGACGAACCGCCCGAGCATGCGCCGGCGAGCATGACGAGCCCGGCGACCACGGCCGGTGTGGCCCGTCGGGCTCGCCGGGCTCGCCGGGCTCGCCGACACGACGGCGGCCGGCAGGCCGGGTGGACAGCGGTGGCGGGCATGGCGACGACTGTGGCCGAGCCGAGCACGATCCGGCTGACGTGCGACTGAAGGTGGCCTGAAGGTCTCGGCGTCAGGACCGACCGCCGGCCACTGGCTCCTCGGGGTGTCAGGCAGTCTCGTGCGAGATCGTGTAGGGGGGTGACCGCTGACCACCGTGAGCGATCGCCATCGGCGCCTTCGCGGTCAGCCGGGCAGCCGGACCCTGATGGTCGCACCGCCACCGGCGGTCTGCTCGACGGCCCAGGTGCCGCCGTGCCGCCGCACCACCGCCGCCACGATCGAGAGCCCCAGCCCGGCGCCGCCGCTGCGCCGTGACCGGGACGGGTCGGCTCGCCAGAAGCGGTCGGCGACGCGGTCGGCATCCTCGGCCCGGATGCCGGGCCCCGAGTCGGCCACGACCAGCTCGGCGCCGTGCGCACCCGAACCGACCGTGACCCGGACCGCGGTGCCGGCCGGGGTGTGCGCGCGGACGTTCGACAGCAGGTTCACCACGGCCTGCTCGAGCAGGTCGGCGTCGCCGGTGACGACCACCCGGGACGGCGCGTCGAG